>JBBRXW010000058.1:0-9243 GCA_038238295.1 Flavobacteriales bacterium
GGATCTGCAGAATTTGCCGTTCCGACACCACCGGCCAAGGTATACGTAGCATACGATGGATTCGCTGAATTGTTGGTTTTTCTCCAAAAGTACATAGCGTCTGTTAAACTGTTTCCTGCAATAAATAAATCTGCATCAAGAACTGAAGGATAAGGATTTCCAATAGCATAATATTGATTGCTGTTAAGACCGTTAAGCGGAACGTTTCCGTTATTCGCATTCCCTCCAGTAAACACACCATTCCAAACCGTTGGTGTAGTAGGATGGTTATTTGGCAAACGGATCAAATACCCTTGAGCAGTAGTAAAACTATTAGTAGCGGTTTCAGCTACATACTGACCAGCAGCTCCTAAAGAGCCATCAAAAGTATAGAAACGGGTCGATAATGTCTGAGGTGAAAATGCCTGCAATTGTTGTCCAGAAATCGGAGACGACCACAAAACATAATCTTGGCGCATCAAAGTCGCCGTATCTCTATTGACAACAGTCGATCCTGCACCAGTATTACTAACATTTGCCACCTGATTTAAGTTGGCATCATTCTCCACAGTCAACGTACCTGCATTGGCAATGGCATTGGTAACGGTCAAGTTATGACTGGCTCTTATAATTAAAGTAGTTCCCGAATCAATCGTTAAACTATTAATTGTTTCTGTAGTTGTAATTTCAGGATAAACACTCGCAGTACTGATGACAACATCAGAACCCGCCACCGGAACCCCACAAGACCAGTTGCCCGCAGTTCCCCAAGCAGTAGTAGCTGCGCCACCGTTCCAAACATTAGACGAAATGGAAACCTGAAGTGTATTACTATCTCCCGAAGAAGCCCAAGTACCGCTACAAGTAACTTTAGAAGTACGTTTATACCAAGTAGTTTGTGTCAACCCTGAAGGAGCGTCATACGTACTAGCGGTAGCGCCTGAGATATCCGAAAACCCGGAAGTACCAGGACTGGTCACAGACGACTGCCATTGGTATTGTAAAGTACCCGCATTTCCTGAAGGCAGCGAAGTGCTGGTAAATGCAGCTGGATCGCCACCATAACAAACACTAGATGATCCTGCAACTACACCTCCCGAAGTAGGATTAACGCAACATCCCATAACTGTAAGTTCCCCTGCGGTAATATCACCAAAAGCAGTGATGCTACTCGAAATAGTATGGGCTACTGTATTCACAGGTCCCATACAATTCCAGGTCGAGGCTAAATATCGGCCTCCATATAAATTTGCTTCTGTTCCTGCAACATCAGCAGGAAGATAGGTAAAAGTAGCCGTGCAGGTTGGAGTCGTAATACCACTCGTGGTAACAGTCCAATACCTGTTGATATAATCCGTGGCGCTGGTATTATTGGTTTGTTTCGAATTCGTAACATTCACTCCGGCATATCCGGCCAAAGTTCCTGCAGTAAAATTCAAAGTAGCAGGGCTATATTCTGCAGTTCCGGTAGCATCTCCAATTGGAAACACGAAAGAACCAGTTGCGTTATATGTTTTTCTCAATTGTCCGGCACCGCTGGCAACAATCATTCGTGTTGCTGAAGGACTCGAAACGGTGATCGTTCCGCTAGCTCCAATGGTTAAATTATTCGCTCCCAAAGTGATTGTTCCATCGGTTAAAGCTAGATCGGTAGAAACCTCCAAATCATTTCCTAAAGTAATTCCTCCCGCACTAGTTCTGTTAACCGTTAAATTGCTCAACAAGTTAGTAGTTCCAGGTGTCGTCTGATCAAAACGAACGGTACCAAAAGCACCCGTTCCGTTAATAATCATTTTAGAAGCACTGCTTCCTTTAAAAACTCCAGTACCTGATAGGCTCGAAGCCAATCCGCCAGTTCCCAAAGTATAGGTAAATCCATTCAAATCAAAAATATCTGTCGCTCCGGTTAAGGTAATCGCGTTACCTCCATTCGGTGCGCCAGTTAATAAATCTTTTAGCAATTGAATGCTGCCACTCGCTTTATTCGATACGATATAATCGACATTAAAAGTTCCTGAAGCTGTACCGCCAATAGTTTGAACTCCGGTTCCTGTAAAGAAAACAGCTCTAGCGTTGGCAGTAAAGTTAGCATTGTCGGTCAAGTTGCCGGTAATATCCAAATCGCCTCCGCCATTGCTCGATAGCGTTGTTGTAGCGGTAGAATTGCTGTTTCCATTAACGAAAT
Organism: Flavobacteriales bacterium; assembly: GCA_038238295.1. Lineage (GTDB taxonomy): Bacteria > Bacteroidota > Bacteroidia > Flavobacteriales > Flavobacteriaceae > Flavobacterium. The sequence continues at coordinate 2,165 of JBBRXW010000058.1, forward strand.
TCGCTCCTTTCAAACGCTTATCGGTAGTACCGCTGAGTGTAATCGTTCCGTCGTTAATAATATTCCCGACGAATTCTACTCCGACGCCACCGACGCCAACAGTTGAATTTACGATAGAAAAAGTACTTCCTGTATTAACCGTTAAAGCACCTGCCGCTTTAAAATAAGCAGTTGCCCCATTGATAATATTTAATGTAGTATTCCCAGTTACGGTAACATTGTTTGGATATCCTGCTCCCGAAGTAGCATTCCATTCATTGAAACGTCCGTAAGTGGTTCCCGAATTATAGATTAAGGTAGAAGCCGCTCCGTAGGTTGGTGGCGTTTGCACCGCTCCGCCGGTATTAATTTGTAAACTAGTCACAATGTTAGCTCCAGTATTAAAGGTAACGGTTCCGGCTAAAGTCGTCGTCGGAATATTCATGGTTCCTGTAGTAGTTCCTGTTCCGGCGAAAGCTAAAGGCCCAGCGGTAGCGGTAAAATCTCCGCTGGTAGCGACCACATTTCCTGCAGTCGGTATGGTCAATGTTTTAGAATTCAAATCCAATCTACCGGCTGTCAATGTTAAAGAACCAGCAGTGGCAGTAGTCGTAACAGCATTGGTCAAGGTCACCACATTAGTAGGATTCGTTCCTGTATTATTAATCGTTAAAGTACTGACCGTTGCTGGCAAACCAGTTCCGGTGATTTGATTGGCAGCACCATTATAAACATAATTGGCTCCTGCATTAAAACTTCTTGTAGTTGTTTGAATAGAACCTGTCGCTCCCGAAGAAGCAATACCTGCCGTATTACCAGTTCTAAAAGTCGCACCAGTTGCCACGGTAAAAGTTCCTGCACCAGTGATAACTGATGTTCCGATATCGGCCGTTGAGCCAGACACAACGGTTAAGTTTCCAGCTGAAGCGACACTTATGGTACCTGTTCCAGTTGTAGTAATAGATTGTACTCCAGTTCCATTCAGATTAGTTACGGTTGCTGAAGCCGGTGTAAAAGTTAACGCTGCTCCATTCGCTACGGAAATATTTCCTTTTATACTTGAAACGGCTGTCATATTAAAGTTAAACGTTCCGAGGGATATTGTTAAGTTGTCAATGCTAACCGCGGTTCCTCCTGTTGGCGATGAAACTCCTGCGGCATTATATTCAAAGTTAGCATAAGTTCTTCCTGTAAAACCAGGAGATTGTGCAACTGATAATTTAAACAAACTTCCTGTTTGGAAAGTTATTCTAGAGGCAGGTTGTGTCAATCCAAAAGGTGATGATCCTGCAAACTGTTCAAATTTAGAACCGCTTGCAAAAATTATTACATTGGCAGTTCCGCTTGTCCCGAAAACTGCTCCAGTATTTCCAGTATTTTGTGTGAAGGAAGAACCACTATTAAAAGTTAGTGCACTAGCATCTGTTACAATTAAAGTATTTGTAGAAGTAGAAAAATCCATTGTTCCGCTGATACTTCCTGTGGCTCCTGAAGCTAAAGTCAAAGCTAAAGCATTGGCACCATTGGCATTTAAAGCACTACCCGAAGCGACTGATAAGTCAGCACCAGCAGCTCCGTTTGAAATCGTTAAGGCATTGGCACCTGCAGGTTGTAAATTTACGGTTGTATTAGCAGAAACGGTTAAGCTACCAATTGTTTCAACAGGAATACCCGTCGCGGTAGTGGTCGCACCATTACTAAAAACCAAATTATCGAGTACGCCCGGTGTTGTTCTAGTTGGAGTCCAATTGGCAGGGGTAGCCCAAGAAGCTGTCCCACTCTGATTCCACGTATACGTTGGCACTGTTGCTCCTACAGTATACGAATAATTGGTTCCTCCACCACTGGCGTTTTGCCCGGAAGAATTATACAAGTTCAAAGTAAAATAATCTGCTTGGGTCACTGATGGTGTGGTTGCAGTATTGGAAGAGAAAATATAATAGGAAATGTTAGCACTTGCCGTATTGAAAGCACCCGGAATAGTTGCTGTCAGCGAAGTTCCTGCAGTACTAAACGGAATAATCGTAGAGGTACTAAAACCATCATTAGAATAGCGAAGATATACGGTTTCAGGCGAAGTCAATGCTGCCGAAATAGTCGTCGTTACAACAACGGGCTGACCTACTCCTACAGAAGCCGCAACAGGTGCTTGGCTTGCCGCAGTAATATTTTTAGGATTATAAGTCGTAGATAATACCGACATAAAGTTATTGGCAGCACTATTCCCTCCTACTAAGAACGTATAATACGAACCACTGACTACCGCAGGCAACAAACCGCTTTGTCCACCAGAACTGGTATTGTATCGGGCCGACGCTAATATAGACGTTGGGTCGATATAAGTATTGTATCCGGATATCGTCTGACCAGAAGTATAAGGCCGCCAGTTTGTTGTATAACTGACTCCTCCTCCGACCGAACCAGTGGCAAACTCCCAGTTTCTTAATCCAGTAGCCGCTCCTGAAGTAGCATTGATTCGAACAAAGCGAACCCCACCACCACGCGTCACCAAATCATACGTAGTATAAGAACCATTGGCTACTTGCGTACCTAAAACTGTTGGTTGCGCATAAGCGTTCATTCCTGAAAATAATGCGATAAAAAAGACCAGCGTCAGTTTTACAACTAAGGAACTCGATGTTGATTTTTGTAATAGTGTTTTCATAATTTGAAATTTAAACTAACGGAATGGCATAAGATACCGCCCATTTTTACTAATTGTTGAACTGACAAAGTTAGGTTATTTAAAAATAATTAAAAAGTTAAAAATTAAATTTACGAATTATTAGGTAATACCGCGTATATAGTTCGATAACACAACCATTAGAGAGCATTATTGTAGATTGTTCAACAAACAATGTATTTCATCGGGAATCATTAAGAATCCCATGCCGCTAACAACAACAAAATCAACAGATAGCTACTACTTTATCCAAAAGGCAGTACTGGAAAAAGCAAACTAAGAGGTTATCTTACATTTCTAGCAATACTACAGTAGTGATAGTGTAGTGATACTCCAGTGATACTCCAGTGATACGGCAGTGATAGTGTAGTAGCAATGCAGTAGAGTGCAGTAAACGGGTAGTATACTAAAAAAAGCAGCTCCGTTTCCGAAGCTGCTTTTATAAAATGGTAGTTGTAAAATTATCTTTTAATTACTCGAACCGATTTCACATGTTCTCCTTGGGTAACAACAATGTTGTAAACGCCCGTAGGATAACGATCTCCGATTTCTAAGGCAGTCATCGTAGCGACATCAGATTGGCGTGTTTCCACTTCGCGTCCTAACATATCAAATACTTTAATTCCCACCTGATCTTCCGCTGAGGTATTGATATTCAATTTGAAATTAGAAGCAAATGGGTTTGGATATGCTTTTACTTCAAAGATATCCAAAGCCGTATGGGTCATTCGGGTGGCTGTCGGCGACGTAGTAATGTCGCAAGTCTGCGTTCCCTGAGTATAGCTGCTGTTATACAATACATCCACTCGAATCGTGTAAGTAGTTGCTGCAGCCGCGCCACCTGGCAAGTTCATCAAACTAAATCTGCTGTTTGAAGTATCATATTGTCTTGTCTGAGCTCCGTTAGTTACGAAGAAACGGTATCCTTGAGCTCCAGTTACCTGTTGAGCAAAGATAGTGGTCCACAAGCCATTGATCGTACTTCCGCATGAAGGACTGATAATTCTTGATACTCCCGGAGAAGCTGGTGTCGTAAAACTACAAACACTTCCGTATTCAGTGTCCGGTCTCCAAGTAGAACCAAATTTCAATAAGACATCAATCGTATACGTAGTGCCGAAAGCAACATTGGCAATACCTAAATTGACAAGGTTAAAACGGCTCACAGGACTGTCATAAGTTCCTATAACGGTAGTGCCATCGCTTACTCTAAATCGATATCCGGTAGCAGAAGCAACAGGATAACAGAAGATAGTGCTCGAAATATTAGGTAAAGTACTGCCACAAGCTGGACTTGAAATAGAAGTGGAATTAGGAACCGCTGGTGTAGTTACCGTGCATGGTGAACCGTAAGCTCTCCAAAATCCTTGTGATTTGGCGGCTACTCGAACAGTATAGGTAGTAGCATATGTCGCACCACCGGCTAAGTTCAATAATTGGAAAGAATTGGACGTACTATCATACGTTCTAACATTCGCTCCATTAGTGACTTCAAAACGGTAGCCTTGGATAGGTCCCAATTCTGGATACGTAGTAAGCTGATAAGCAAACAGAACATCCGATAAACTTCCAAGAGTAACACCACAGTACTGCGCATTAAGATTAGAAGTTGGCGTTACCTCATCTATGGTACCATCACAATTATCATCTATTCCGTTACCAAGTACTTCTACATGATTTGGATTAACAGAAGCATCATCGTCGGCACAGTCCGTTCCAAGGTTGATTAAAGTATACCCCGGCAACACTGTGCTTCCGTAACACAATACTTGTGTTGGAGCACCATTGTTATATCCGTCACCATCCGCATCGGTATAGAAATTTCCAGTTCTCCATTTGGTCCCATCTGCAGGCGCACAATCGGTATTATTAATAACATAATCCGTTGGTTGCCCTAAACAAGTGGTCACAGAAGTAGCAGCATCTCCAAAACCATCATGGTCGGTATCGGCATAATAGGTCGTATTGTTATTGACAACAATCGTCAAAGTCGTTAAAACATTCGAAGTACATTGTTGCGGATCGTTCGGTACGAAAGTATATACGGTCGTAGTCGTATTGTCTAACGCTGGCATCCAGTCTCCGGTAATACCATTCAACGACGTGGTTGGCAACGGAGAAAGTGTAGCACCATTACATATTGGAGCTACTGCTGTGAATGTTGGCGTGATAATAGGATTAACAACGATTTGCAGCGTAGTGCTGGTCGCACATTCTCCGACATTAGGCGTAAACAAATACGTGGTAGTCGTAGTGTTATCCAATGCTGGAGACCAGCTTCCTGAATAACCGTTATTAGATGTCGTTGGCAACGCGCTCAAAGCTGTTCCGGCACAAATAGGCGCAACTGCTGTAAAAGTTGGTGTCAAGATAGGGTTAACAACAATTTGCATGCTTGTTGAAACAGCGCATTCGCCGCTATCCGGTGTAAAGGTATAAGTTGTCGTAGCCGTATTATCTAAAGCTGGCGACCAAGTTCCTACAACCCCATTGTTAGAAGTAGTTGGCAAAGCTGCTAATGGAGCTCCCGCACAAATCGGACTCACTTGCGTGAATGTTGGCGTTACTCTTGGAGTAACTACTAAAGATTTGCTTGCCGTTGCCGAACTACACAATCCACCAGTAGCGGTTAAAGTTAACGTTACAGGCGATGTAGAATTTGTTGCTGAAGTATAAGTAGTCGTTTCTGGTGTTGAACCATCATTGTTACTAAAACTTCCTCCTGCCGCACCATCACTCCAAACCGCGGATGTAGCCGCTCCTCCAAATGAACCATTCAAAGCAGCGGTGGTAGTACCTTGACAAATGGCAGCTACGGCACCTCCAACACTAACGGTCGGAATTGGATTAACAACTACTTGTTTGCTGACCACTAACGATCCACAAGATCCTCCACTGGTAGTCAAAGTTAAAGTTACCGGGGATGCTGAATTCGCAGCCGCAGTATAAGTTGTTGTCCCAGGCGTTGTACCTCCATTATTAGTAAAAGACCCACCTGCTCCACCATCATCCCATAAGGCTGAAGTAGCGCCACCACCATATGAACCACCTAAAGCTGAGGTTGTTCCAGATTGACAAATTGCTGCTACCGCTCCTCCAACACTAACGGTCGGGTTTGGATTAACAACTACTTGTTTATTGGCTGTAGCGGTTCCACAAGAACCTCCACTGCTTAATAAAGTTAACGTTACAGGCGATGTCGAATTCGCTGCCGCCGTATAGGTTGCAGTATCTGGCGTAGTACCTCCATTATTACTGAAAGTTCCTCCCGCCGGAGATGCACTCCAAACCGCCGCTGTAGCGCCACCTCCAAAAGAACCGTTCAAAGCTACTGTAGTGCCTGATTGACAAATAGCGGCAGTAGCTCCTCCAACACTAACGGTTGGATTCGGGTTAACAACTACTTGTTTATTGGCAGTAGCAGTTCCACAAGAACCTCCACTAGTTAATAACGTCAATGTTATTAGAGAGGTTGAATTCGCAGCCGCAGTATACGTTGCAGTTCCTGGAGTGGAACCTCCATTATTACTAAAACTTCCACCTGCTGGAGAAGCGCTCCAGACAGCAGCAGTAGCGCCACCACCAAACGATCCGCCTAATGCAGCAGTAGTTCCTGATTGACATATAGCCGCAACAGCACCTCCAACAGCAATTGTCGGAACTGGGTTTATTGTAATTGTCAGATATCTAGGCGCAGTATAATTAACCACTAATGAAGGGGTATTAGCACCATTGTTATAACCAAAGAAACCATAAATTGAAGTTCCTGCTCCTCTCGCTAATCCCATAGCAATATAACCAGGAGAGGAAGCTCTGTTGGTAATATCCGTATTGGCAGCCGTTAAAAGTGGAAGCGCAATAGAACCCGTGTTACTCCAAGCAGCAGAACTATAAGTTGTTCCGGATATGACAGCAGCATATAAAGTCGCAGCAGCTGTACTCACTGGATCATTATTGGCTAATCCTGTCACTGTATTAAGAACACCGCTTAAAGCTCCGCTGGCATTATTAGTTAAATTTAACGTAGAGGAAGTAACCACCGTTCCTGTTGGCAAGATACTCAAAGGAAATTTCAAATACCCTCTGCGTTCTGGAGTCGATAAAGATGAAGCCACAACGATGTTACCATCTGTTTTAGCAGAGGAGGTGGTATATCCTGTAGTATTAGTACTTACAATCGGGTTAATCGTTACGCTGTAAGCAGGGCTGGTACTTCCACAAGAATTACTTGCCACTACCGAAAGATTGCCGCTTCCGGCACTTCCGACAAGGACATCAATTTGTGTTGATCCCTGACCATTGGTAATAGACCATCCTGAAGGAACGGTCCAAGTATAATTAGTGGCATTCGTTACAGCAGCTATACTATAAGTTAATGATGCTCCGGCACAAACCGATGCTGAACCAGTAATGGCAC
>JBBRXW010000059.1:0-9238 GCA_038238295.1 Flavobacteriales bacterium
AGGAGCTGTTTCCCGCTATCCGCCTTTATCTTGTCATGGCATCGCAAGCTCGCAATGACAAGGATACCGGCTACTATCGGGGCTAAAAAAAATCGGATGAAACAAACATTCTATAGCAACGGAAAACTTTTAATCACCAGCGAATATGTCGTTCTCGATGGCGCTAAGGCATTAGCATTACCTACTAAATTCGGTCAAGATCTAGTGATTGAAGAAGGCGAAAACCACGAAATCCATTGGACGAGTTACGACCATGATGGCAGTTTTTGGTTTGATGATACCTTCCCGTTTTCGGTCATCGAAGAGAAAACAGCTTTTAAAAACCAGCCCGTCAAAAACAGGTTGATTACCATTCTTCACGAAGCCTTTCTTTTAAATCCTGCTTTTCTGACACAGTCGGAAGGCTATAGTATCGCAACGCATCTTACGTTTCCGAAATTCTGGGGATTGGGAACCTCGTCGACATTAATTAACAACATTGCACAATGGCTTCAAATCGATGCCTTCCTGCTGCTCAAAAACAGCTTTGGCGGTAGCGGTTATGATATTGCTTGTGCACAGCATAACAGTCCGATTTTATATCAATTGGTGGATGGCCAACCCAAAGCAAAACCACTAGCTTTTGCACCGGAATCCCGCTCGGATTGGTATTTCGTTTATCTCAATCACAAACAGAACAGCAACAAAGCCATTGCCGCTTATTATTCTAAAAAGCCTTCTTCGTTAATTCCGATTCTTCCGGTTTTCGATACGATTACAAAAGCCATACTCCGCAAAAACGATTACGATACGGTAACGACGCAATTGGAGAAACATGAAAAACAGATGGGTGCAATATTAGAATTAACTCCGGTGAAAGAACGTTTGTTCCAAGACTTCAACGGTACTATCAAGAGTCTTGGTGCTTGGGGCGGCGATTTTGTTTTGGCAATTGCCCGCGACAATCCAGCAGCCTATTTCAAGACGAAAGGCTACGAAACGATTGTTCCGTATGCTGAAATGATCCTATAAAAAAACCCGATTGAAATCAACCGGGTTTTTTATATATTCTTTACTTCTTAGTAATTGAATTGGGCTCTATTATCTTCGATATCTGCTTCTTCTTTCAAAGCCGGAATCACTCTTCCTGAATACCCTGATACTTCCTGCTTGATTTTTTCTTTCCATATTTTGTGGTCTTTCATAGCAGGAGCTTTATTAATTAACGTTGGTTTTACCACATATACTCCAGCATTCCCTTCAATCGGCGCTGAAATTTTATTGACTCCAGTCGCAAAGGCAGTTCCTACCACTTTTCTTTCGAAACCAGCATTGGGAATATTCGCATTATCAACGGTCAAATCAACCGCTTGCTGAATGGCAACTCCTGATGCTGTAGCAATAGCCTGCAACGAAGATCCTTTCATTTTTGCTTTGATCATTTCCGCTTTCTTCTTGTTTTTCAAAATTGGTTCTATGCTAGGTCTTGCGTCCTCTATAGCCATCAAACCTTTTTCATTTACCTTTTTCAATTTAGCGATAACGTTTCCTAAGTTGACTACTTCAAATCGTTTCACATCTCCTACATTGGTTTGTTTGTCGAAAGCCCAACGTACGATTTGTCTTTGATTTCCGGTAGCGCCAAAGTTCTCATCCATTACTTTTACTTTTACTGATGGGTTGACCGGAATATTCGCAGCTTTTGCTGTTTTCTCGAAATCTTTTTCATTGGCATCCATTTCAAACTTCACTGCCTGCGTATATAATTTATCAGAAGTAGCATCCGATGGCTCGATTTTCTGACCGATAGTCGCCAAACGAACCGCATCTTGTTTGTCGGTAATATTGATAATGTGGAATCCAAAATCTGTTTCCACCAAACCAATTTTTCCAACCGGATTATTGAACACAAAATCATTGAACGGTTTTACCATTTGTCCTTGACCGAAATACCCTAAATCTCCACCTTGTTGTGCAGAAGAGTCATCCGAATTGGTCAATGCCAACATTAAAAAGCTCGAAGGATTAGCTTGCACCTGCGCTAGCAACTGTTCCGCTTTAGCTTTCGCCTGTTCTTTGGTTCTTTTTTCTTTTTTGTTTGGAACCTGTGTTCCTTCATAACTAATAAGGATGTGGCTTGCTTTCGCTGTGGCTCCGGCTTTTCTTCCCATCGATTTAGAGATGCAATAGTACTGTCCTCTCATGTATGGTCCGTAGATTTCACCTTGAGGCAAATTGAACAACTGCTCTGCTTGCTCCGCTGGTAAATCTTTTTTGGCTACGTACGTAGAGTCGTAAGGAATGTCGGAATTCGCATTTACAAATTCAGCAGTATTGACGGCATTTCTGAAGCCTGGTAACGTATCATTTTTGCTTGTCGCCTGATTGTAGACCACTCTAGAATTCATCAACGAATTGATGGTCGTTTTCACTTCATTTTCATCTTCTGCAGAGGCTTTATCAGGAATCAAAACGTATTCTACTTCACGGGATTCCTCCGATTTGTATTTCTTTTCGTTTTTCTTCATGTATTCGGTAATCTCGGCATCTGAAATTTTCACGTCAGTATCTTTAACCGAAGAGAATAATACGGCAACATAATCCATATTGACTCGGTCGGTTTGTATTTCGTATTTCAACTTCGCTTCACTTTCAGTTGTATACATTCCTGCTTTTATCAACGTGTTGTAGATTTGATATTTTGCATTAAGGTCTGCATCTTTTTCTTTATCTTTTTCAAACTGTTGTTGCTCCGGATTGGATTTGAAATATTCTTTAAATTTTGCTAAATCAAAAGCACCATTGGTTTGGAACATTGGATTTTGTCCTATATTTTGGTCTCCTTTGAAAACCTCCATAATGTGTTTCTCGCTGGTTCGGATTCCCAATTTTTCAAATTCAGCAGTCACTAAAGCTATAGAAACTTCCTGATCCCAAACACGGTTTACCGCTTGTGTAGAAGTCATTCCCTGCTGTCCGCTTTTTTCAGTATTGCTTACTTTGACTCTAAAATCTTCAAAAGCAATATCTTTTCCGTTAACGCTTCCGACGTATTTTGAAGTTTGGTTGAAACCGCCTTTTCTATATAAATCCTGCACGATGAATGCCAATAATGAAAAACCGATTACGAGTATTAGAAGTAAAGAACGTTGTCTAATTTTTTGTAAAACTGCCATTTGTATTAGTGTTAATTTTTAATTCAGTTTGCGAAAATACAATTATCTATTTAATAACCATAGCTGTGTACTTATAATTTGCAAGTTTTTTTATTTTTTTTTATAATTTTAATCTTGGAGATTCATTTTCACCAATTCGATCTTCTTGTTTGTGGCTTCTTCGATGGTAAAATGGAAGCGATCGATCGTAATTTGTTCGCCTTTTTGCGGGATTTCTTTCGTGAAATTAACGATGAATCCACCCAAAGTTCCATACGAATCGCTTTCAGGAATATGGAGTTTGTAGGTTTGATTGAGGTATTCTACATCCAGTCGTGTCGAGAACAAATACACATCCTCCCCGATTTCTTTCTCGATCAATTCTTCAATCGAATCGTGCTCGTCCTCAATCTCGCCGAAAAGTTCCTCAACAATATCTTCTACAGTAATCATACCCGAGGTTCCGCCGTATTCATCCAGCACAATCGCAATGCTTTTGCGTTTCTTAATCAAGACGTTCAATACGTCTTTAATGTATATTGTTTCGGGAACAAACTCGACCGGAATCAAAATCGATTTGATGGTTTTCGGTTTTTTAAACAATTCGAATGAATGCACATAGCCTAAAATGTCATCTAGTGAATTCTGGTACACCAAAATTTTAGAATACCCGGTTTCGATAAACATTTCTTTGAGTTCCGGCATCGAATCGTGAATCTCCATAGCAGAAATTTCAGTTCGTGGCGTCATGATATCGCGGGCTTTAACCCCTGAAAATTCTAGGGCATTTTGAAAAATTTGAATTTCGGAATCCATCGTCTCGTGGTCTTCCACAGTGCTCATCTGCTCGGTAATATAATTCCCCAATTCAATTTTACTGAAGAACAACTGGATCTGATCGCCTTCGGTTCCAAAAAATTTCCTTAGGATAAAGTCGGATATCCAAAGGATAAATGTCGAAATAAAATAAAACAACAGGTAAAAGAAATACGCCGGAAGTGCGAAGAATTTGATCAGGCTGTTGGCATAAATCTGAAAAAAAACCTTTGGCAGAAATTCGGAAGTGATCAAAACCACCAGCGTTGAAATGGTCGTCTGAATCAGGACGTTCGATAAGTTGGTGAAATTAAATCCGAACTGTGTAATCCAATTCATCAGCAATTCGCCCATAAAAAAACCATAGACGACCAGCACAATTGTATTGCCTATCAGCATCGAAGCAATAAATTTGGAAGGCTTCTCGGTAAGTTTGGTAAGGATTTTTGAAAGGAAGTTCTGTTGTTTTTTTTCTATTTCCAAATAAATTTTATTGGAAGAGACAAAAGCGATTTCCATTCCTGAAAAAAGGGCGGCTAGTATTAGGCATAGGATGATAATACTAATTTCCATTGTTTAAGTATTCTTATTTTTCTTTTCGTTTTCGAACTTTCTGGCAAAATTTCTCCGGAAGAAGAACATAAACAACGCTACTGCTGCAATGATAAACGATAACCATGGTGATTGTTCCGAATTTAGTTTCGTGAAACCGTCATAGATAAAGAAGCCGCTGAACAAAAGGTAAACGTATTGGGTATATTTAAGGTAATTCATGTTTTAAATTTTGATTATTCCGCTTGGTCAATCTGGCCATTGATGCGCTGAGAGTTGACGATTTTAAAATCTTTGCTGAAGTCGATGCCTTCTCCGTAGGAAACGCCCTTCGGGTCTGTAAATTTAAATTTTTTTTCGGTAAAAAACCACTCGTTTTTTTGGTCGAAATAGAGTTGCTGGGTTTCCATTACTTGACCGGATTCGTTGGAGATTTTGACATTCTTCTGCAAATCGATTAGGTCGGTTCCTTTAAAGGTAACGGCATAATCTGAGGAAATATAGGTTTTTTTCCCTTTGGGATCGTACATCGTGACCAGGATTCCTTTTGGAAATTCTGTAAACGGGAATTCCACATTAGAATAATCGAGCATCTTTGGACTAACCAAAATCGATTTTATCCGTCCGGAATCGGTATACTTCAAGTTAAAATTTTCCGCTTCCCCGTTGGGAATAAATTCGGAGTAGTTGATTTTTTGGACATCCTTAAAATTGCTTTCACAACTGCATAAAAGGGCTACTGAAAAAACAGCGGTCCATTGAAGCAGGCGAATAGATTTCCAGATCATCAAAGCAGTGGTTTATTATTAGTCGAATCTTCTTTTCACGAACCATTTGTCATTCAGCGAAAGGCTCATAATGACATTGGTATAATTTTCTTCAATCAACAAGGCTTTTGCAGTGCCTCTTCTTCCAGACTCGACACCAATGTTAAGGTTCGAAAACGCACCGCCCAAAGGCAAACCGAAACCGGCACTGAACGCGTAATCACGAATATTCTGATCTTTGATTATCATTCCGGTATTTTCATATCGGAATCCAGCACGATACGTTACTTTTTTGAAATAGCTTGAGAAGGAGGTATAATTCGGAATATAATACCCGCCGACACTATATTTAAAAACGTCTTTATAACTTACGTTACTGATATCGTTCGAACGGTTTCCAAATTTGCTGCTCTGCTGAAAAGTAAGCTCCGTTCCGATCATCCATTTTTTATTTTGTCCAACTCCGAAACCAACAGAAAACTTGCTCGGCAATTTGATCGTGGCAGTTCCCCTTTCTATTCCTAAAGTATCTACAACAATCGGATCGAAGGATTCCGAATAAATCACGGAAGAAATCAATCTCGAATTTTTAGAATGCAAATTGCTTTGTGGCGTATATAGCAAACTACTGTAAAAATCTAATTTCTTTGTGATCTTTCTTTGATACATTGCCCCGAAGTTGATGTTAAGTCCAGACAATTCAGAAGCATTCTGTTCCTGTGCTCCGTATTGCAAATCAGATACTTTTTTGACATTGCGGGTTTCAATTTTTCCAAAGTTATAATCGATATCGGCACCAACGCTAAAATTACTATTGATTTTATATCCTAGACCAAGAAACACTTTATTTAAACCTCCCGAACCTTGGTATTTTTTTGAAGTGGTAATCGTGTCCAGGGCTTCATACCTTTGCGTCACATTTTTTATCCGGTAACCTACTGCAGAATACGGAATCAAACCGAAGCCAATCCCCATTTTTCCAACCGGAATCCCAACGGCCATATAATCTAATGTAGTTCTTTGTGCTTTTTCATTGCCTTTATACGAATTCAATTTAGTCGAATTAAAAGCGCCACCAATCGAGAAGGATGTCAATTTTAAACTCGAATATGATGCTGGATTCTGAATATTGATGTGTATGCTATCCGGAAAAACCGAAATGCCACCCATTAATCTATTTTCAACGGTTCCTTTAAATCGGATATCGCCAATACCATAAAATGAATAAGGGGAAGAAGTAGCTTGCTGTGCGAGGGTTACGATTGAGAAAAGTAAAAATAAAGTAACACTAATTTTTTTAATCATTTTTGGTTGTATATTGAAAAGTTCGGTTCAGACTTTCAAGAAGAAAATTTGAATTGGCAAATATGGTATTTTTTAATCGGTTAGCCAAAAATTCTGCATCACCGCCCGTTAAAATTATTATAAATTTTGGATAGTGATGACGATATTGCGCGATGAATCCATCGATTTCATGAAGCAAACCTTCCACTACACCAACATGTATTGCTTCATCAGTTGTCTTTCCTATAAAATCCTCAGGGGCTTTGTTTGCAAGCAATGGCAATTTCGCAGTATACTGATGCAGTGACTCATAGCGGAGGCGTATTCCCGGTGAAATCGCGCCGCCCTGATAGCGGTCTTCATCATCGATAAAATCATAGGTAACACAGGTTCCCGCATCAATAACCAAACGGTTTTGTTGTGGATATTGCAGCACGGCACCTGCGGCGAGCACCATACGATCGATGCCTAAAGTGTCGGGAGTTTTGTATAAATTTTGAAATGGAAAACGGTCTCGTTGAGTAATATAATGCAAGCGGAGGCGATTTTCGAAATTCGAAAAAATTTCTTTAACGGTATTTCCTGTGGCGGCGACTATCAAATCGGTACAATTTGGGTATTGTTGTAAGATAGTTTCAAGTTGGAACTGCAAATCAGCAGGCGAAGAAGAAAAGTGCTCCAAAAGGGTATCATGTTCAAAGACAGCACCTTTAATTCTGGTATTTCCAATATCAATAGCAAGCAGCATAATGCGGGATTTGATGTGGCGAAGTTACGAATAGATTTTTTTTAATATTTGTTTTGGATAAATTAAAAATCATCCTATATTTGCACCCGCGTCAAAGCACCGGTACCTTAGCTCAGATGGTAGAGCAATGGACTGAAAATCCATGTGTCCCTGGTTCGATCCCTGGAGGTACCACACAAAACAAACCCTTGATTTCAATAGATTTCAAGGGTTTTCTTTTGGGAACTGTTCGTTGGGTCTACTATAAAAAATGCCTTTCATTTTTGGAAAGGCTTTTTATTTTTAAGTAAAATCGACTTAATTGACTATTTTCTTAGTCACCATATTATTTTGAGTATCGGTTATTCTCACAATCAGCACTTGATTTACGGCGGTAACATTCAGCCTGATTTCCGAAGCATCGATGTTGTTTTTTCTGATCAGTAGGCGGCCGCGGATATCATAAACTTCTACCTTCGACATTATTCCCTTCCCGGAATCGATGATGAGTTGTTGATTTTGCTTATAAACCACTACATCTGATTCATTAAACACCGGTTGATTTACTGCAAGCAAACTGTCGTAAACAATTTCAAAACGATTGTCAAAAGTCCCTGCTTCAGAAACAAAATCATAGGCGCTTGTGGTTAAGTTATGAGTCGTATTGTCAAGATTATCTTTTATAAAAACATCCTGCGAGCCGTTAAATAATCCAATCATATGGTCGATCGCAATCGTATAATTTCCTGCCGCCGTTGTTTTGAACCTCAACGGCACAACATCGGAAGTGGTAAACGGCAAAGCGCGTCCCTGAATAACATAATCATTGTTGTCTAAAATAGAATTGAGAGAGAACTGCCCATCTGAAAAAGCCTTCCCGTCAAACAAATCAACTTCTTGTGTTGCGTCGGTGATATATCCCACGGCCATTTGTGAAAATGCTCCAGACGTATTCGTCACGTTGAGCCAAATCGTGTTGCGCTCCTCTACAGAGGAAGCCCTAAAAAACTGATTCCCGAAATTTGAAATTCGTTGTGAATTGGTGAAGTTTAGTGACGTTTGTCCTGCTTTCGCAGCTACAAAAAAGCCTTGTCCGGTTTCAATAATCCCATTCGGATTAAAGACCTGCGCTTCACCATTGCTAGTAAAAGTTCCTCCAGCCCATGTACAATAGGCATTATTGAGTGTATTGTTGTTCGTCTCACGCCAAAAATAAAGCGTTCCGGTAATCGAAGCCGAGTTGGCCGTAACAAACGCAGACATACTGATTGGCGACGGGTATGGATTTCCAACGAGATTGTAGGTATTGCTCATCGTCACCGGATAATTGCCGTTATTCGGAACACCTGTAAACACACCCTGAAACATTGTTGGCACAGTTGCGGACGCATTGTTTGGCATACGGATTAAATAACCTTGTGCACTATTGAAATTATTTGAAGGGGCAATTGCCGAATAAACATCGGAGATCGGATTATAAGTATAAAAACGGTTTGAAAGCGTCAACGGCGAAAACGCAGCAAGATTTTGTCCGGCAACCGGTGATGACCACGAAGTATAATCCTGACGCAGCAAAGCTGAACTATTTCTTTTTATCGTAATTGCACCCGAATTCGCCTCACTACTATTCTGCAATAGTATCGCATTATTCTGCACTGTAAAACTACTTCCAGCATTTACTGTGAGACTACCGTTTAAAGTAACTGAATAACCATCCGTAATATTTACTACGGCGTTATTGGTAACGGTCATCGAACAAGCACTTATATTTTGAGCAATCGTTAAGTTTCCGCTTATGATGGCTTGTGTGGTACTAATTGGCGTGCCATTGCTCCATGTGCTTCCATTCCAAGTGGTATTTTGAATCGTAATCCCAGCTACCGAGGAATAAATTTCAGGGCAACTCCCACTTTTCACAACAGCTCTGAAATAAGTTGTTTGTGAGAGTAGTCCAATAG
>JBBRXW010000060.1:0-9235 GCA_038238295.1 Flavobacteriales bacterium
CCCGGCACGGAGCATACATTTCGAAAGGCGTTATCTTGATGCCAAGTTATGTTAATATTGGGGCGTATGTGGATGAAGGAACAATGGTCGATACTTGGGCAACTGTCGGCAGTTGTGCGCAAATTGGAAAAAACGTCCATTTAAGTGGTGGTGTCGGAATTGGTGGCGTATTAGAACCACTCCAAGCCGCGCCAGTTATTATTGAAGATGGCGCTTTCATTGGTTCACGCTGTATCGTCGTTGAAGGAGTTCGCGTAGAAACAGAAGCCGTACTCGGCGCGAATGTCTGCCTTACGGCCTCGACGAAAATCATTGATGTTACTGGTCCAACTCCGATAGAAAGGAAAGGAGTCGTTCCGGCCCGATCGGTAGTGATTCCGGGAAGCTATACCAAAAAATTCGAAGCAGGAGAATATCAGGTGCCATGCGCATTGATTATTGGTACAAGAAAACCATCCACCGATTTGAAAACTTCCCTCAACAATGCTTTGCGGGAATATGATGTAGCCGTATAATTTTCTGCAAATGAAAGTACTAGTAATCCAGATAAAAATGATTGGCGATGTCCTCGCGTCCACAGTCATTTGCGAGGCGATTAAAACGAAACATCCAGATTGGGAAGTGCATTATATGATACAACCGAATACTTTGGCGGTCGTTGAAAATCATCCTTCGATTGATAAGATCGTATTTTTTGATGCTAAAAAACACAAAGGAATTAGCAATCTGATTGCTTTTGGTAAAAGCTTGCAAGTCGAAAATTATGCAATGGTTATTGATGCCTACTGCAAATGGGAAAGTATTCTGCCTGCGTTTTTTTCAGGTGCAAAAATCCGAATTGGCCAGCACAAATGGTATACGCAGTTGTTCTATTCCAAAACAGTGCACCTCAATGCAAAAGGAAACGGAACAGCGATTAAGAATCGTCTTTTATTAGTTGAAACTGCTTTAAATGAAAAGGTTAATGCAATCTATCCGAATATTCATTTAACTTCAGATGAAATCAATAAAGCCAAAAAAGCGGTAAAAGAAACACTCGACACGACCAAAACCATCATTATGATCAGCATTCTTGGAAGTGGAAAGACCAAAAGTCTTCCTCCGGAATATATGGCAAAAGTGATGGATGTAATTGCGACAGGAAACGATATCCAATTGCTATTGAATTACATTCCAAATCAACTTAAAGATGTCAAGGAAATCTACGATTTGTGCTTACCATCAACACAGCAAAAAATTGCTTTTGATTTCTATGCCGAAAGCCTTCGCGATTTTATGGGATTGGTCACGCAATGTGATGCGTTGATTGGTAATGAAGGCGGCGCGACGAATATGGCTAAAGCGCTGCAAATTCCAACATTTACTATCTATGCACCATGGATTTACAAAAAATCATGGAACATCATGGAAGATTCTGGATTCCACGAAGTGGTGCATCTTGAAGATTATTTTCCGAAGTTGTATAATAAACAACATCCAAAAAAATTCAAAAAAGAAGCTTTAGATTGGTATAAGAAATTGAACCCGGAATTATTTGTTGACAAATTAGAGCCATTTATAGCTCGTATTAAGAAGTAAATTTTTTCAAATACCATTGCACTTGCTTCTCGAGCCCGTCATGAAAAGAAACCTTAGGCTCATACCCCAACAATCTTCTAGCTTTATCAATTACAGCGGCCGTTCTTTGCTGGTCGCCTTTGCGTGGCGGTTTGGGATCGATACGCAGTTTTTTATTCATCAACGATTCAACAATCGCGATTCCTTCCTGCGTCGTGTGCACTTCATCCGTTCCTAGGTTGATGATTTCCCCATTTAGCATGGTTTCTTTTCCTAGTATTGCCGTTAAACCATCTACAATATCTGCAACATATGTAAAACTTCTTTCGTGTTTCAGGCTGCCTTCGAATAACGGAAAAGGTCGGTCGAGATACAAATTCTCAATCAATTTGGTGTAGAGTTTTTCAGGGCGTTCGCGGGGTCCATATACTGAATACAAACGAATCGAACAGGCATTCAGTTTCCCTGTGCGCTGCAAACCCAGCACCAGTTGTTCTGCCCCCAACTTAGTGGTTCCGTAAAAGGAAATCGGCTGTGTCGGCACAGACTCATCAACAGTAGCTTCCAACCCGTAGACCGAAGAAGTAGCGATGTTGATAAAGGATTTTAAATTTGAATTGTATTCCAAGACGGCATCCAAAAGATGCTGTGTCGCATAAATATTATTATCAACATATTCCTTTAAAGGTGTTTCGGAAGAAATTCCAGGCTGTGCCGCAAAATGAAAGACATAATCGTATGGTTTTTCAAAAACAATTCGGAGGTCGCTGTTCAAATCCAATTCAAAAATAGTAACACCATGCTTCACTACATCTTCGGCATTCATCCTTTTGAGTTTGGGGTCATAATAGTCATTGAAATTGTCAACTCCGACCACTTCATTACCCATAACGGATAACTGTTCACACAAGTGTGAAGCGATAAATCCGGCGGCGCCTGTTACTAAAATTCTCATGAATCTATTTTTTATCTTGCTGGATTCCAAAAGGCGTCCAGACAATTTTCTTATCTCGTACTTCTTTGCGAATCGCTAAATTTGCAGCCAATGATTCGGGTGTTTTATAACCTCGTGCATGGTCGAGATGCAGTACGATTGCCTTATAGCGGATTTGCTTGCCTTTGATTCCAAAATTTTCAAGACGTTCGCCAAATTCACGATCCGGTCCGCCGTATTTCATTCGCTCATCATAACCATTAATCGCAATCATGTCCGATTTGAAAGCGGATGAATTGCAATTGTTGAAGGAAGGCGTAGTTGGCGTCACAAAATCTAAAATAGAAGCTGAAAGCGATTGCACACCTAATTTCATAGTTTGTGAAAGTCCAAGTTTATCAATACTTGACAACCATTTAACTTGGAAACATCTTCCGTCGAGAATGTCTTCTTTTGCAATATGCTTGCTCGTTTTCATTCCCAATTTACAATAACCTCCGGATAAAAATTTTCCTTTTTCGGCTTGTTCGGCATGCACTTCAACGAAATCTTTTCTTGGAATGCAGTCGCCGTCTGTCATCAAAATATATTCATGGGCGGCCTCGACGATGGCAACATTGAGAATTTCCTGGCGTCGGTATCCCAAATCTTCATGCCATAAATGACGCAGAGGAACCGGATAATCGGCCGTATACGAATCGATTAGCGCTTTTGTTGAAGGCCTTGACCCATCATCAGCAACGATAAGTTCAAAATCTTTATAGGTCTGAACGCTGTAGCCAATCAGGACTTTCTCTAACCATTCTTCGGCATTGTAGGTACTTACGATTACGGAAATTTTCATATTTTAGAATAGTTTCCAAAAGGATAGCCGTTTGGAAAGTTGGCGTAAAGTTAAAGATTTATTTTAATCTAATTTTTCTAAATTTTTTCGGGCGATCTGTCGTAATTTTTTGATCACAATCAAATGTAATAAACTAAAAATGAACAACTTTACTCTAATTTAGTTTCGAATGCATTTATTTTGTAGCTGAAATTCTCCAATTCGTTGCATAAGTTTACAGATTCCGGTTTAAAAAAAATCAATTTTTTAGTGACAAAAGTAGTTATTAAATTATATTTGCGAAATAATAATCGATTAATGGCTTCTAATTCTTCTAAGAACATCTCTGCGCTGATAATTACTTTGAATGAAGAAATTCATATGAAAGAACTGTTAACCGATTTAGCTTTTGCAGATGAAGTTATCGTCATAGACTCCTTTAGTAAAGACCAAACAAAGGCAATTTCAGAGTCATTTTCCAATGTGCGTTTTATCGAGCACAAATTTGAAAATTATACCGCACAGCGCAACTTTGCCATCGATCAAGCAAAGAATGACTGGATTTTATTCCTAGATGCTGACGAAAGATTAACACCGGAATTGAAAGAAGAAATCATTGCAACAGTCAACCTTTCGGAGACTTCCAATGCGTATTTGTTTCCGCGTTTGTTTATGTTTCAGCATAAAATATTGCATTTCAGCGGCTGGCAAACGGACAAGATTTTCAGACTTTTCAATAAAAAATTCGCTAAGTATACCTCCGAGCGTTTGGTGCATGAAAAACTCGATGTTCAAGGAGGCATCGGTTGTCTCAAAAACAAATTGATTCATTATTCGTATTCCGACTTCGAATCGTATAAAGGAAAAATGCGCACCTATGGCAAATTGAAAGCGCAGGAGAAATTCAATAAGAAAATAAATCCTTCGTTCCTGCATTCGATGTTGCACCCAAGCTATAATTTTTTGTACAATTATTTAATCCGTTTGGGATTTTTGGATGGAAAAAAAGGCATAATCATTTGTTACCTCAATGCCTACAGCGTTTATATCCGGTATCAGGAACTCGACAAACTTTGGAATAAAAAGCAAACTACGTCAGTTTAAATTTCTTTTTCAACTCGATTTTACGGTGGTATTTCTTCTGAAATTTAGTCGTCAATGCGTTCATTTTTCCGAACACCTTTTCGTACGGCTGGTGGTATAATTTGGCGTATTCGGTGCTCATTTCCGCCACCATATCTTCCCGATGCGTCAATCTAGAAAGGTTTTTCATTCGTCTTTCAAAGCTTAAGTTCTGGTCGAAATTCATTCGATTCAAATCAACTAAGGAAAAAGCATACTTCCCATTACCCAGATTTTTAATCAATGTATTTCCTGGGGAATGGTCGAGAAATTCAATTCCTTTTTCATGAAGCTCGAATGAGAATTGTGTGAATTGGCGCAGGATGTTCTGATAATCAGGATACTCCGGGTCGAGTACCAGTTCGCGGTACGTCAGATCACATTGCATTTGCTCGCTAATATAGAAACTCCTTTCCAGACCTAATAACGAATATTCCTCGACATAAGCAATTGGCTGCGGTGTTCCCACGCCATATTCTATCAAAAGGTTGGCGTATTCAAACGAACGGCGTGCTTTTGATTTCCGGAAATATTTATAAACAATTTGATTGATAAAGGTCGGTTTTTTAAAAGATTTGACATTAATAATCAAACCGCCCATAGGAAAAAATTTAATGATGTTTCGCTTATCACTTCCTATTAATGTTCCCTTTTCCTTAAAATTATCAAGAATTTTTTCTAAATCATTCTCGAGAAATTTGAAATTGGGATTAATAATAAAATTCATAAATAGCGCGCATTAATTTCGAACAAAAGTAGGCAATTGGGCAATAGGACTCAAATTATTTTTTAAATTTACAAAAAATAGAACATGTTTGAACATTATCTGATAACGCGTTTCAATCTCAGAAACCCGAAATGGAACGTCACCAAAAATAATGAATTGTTACTCACCGAAGAATGGATGGAAGACCGCATCCAACTCTTCAAAAATTACTGCCTGCCTTCTGTCATGGCGCAAACCAATCAAAATTTTAACTGGTTGCTTTATTTCGACACGACAACTTCGGAGAATAACCGGGCACAAATTTCGGCATTAGTAGCCCCTTTTCCCCGCATTGAAGTTTTCTATATTGATGGCATGCCGCGCCTCGTCGATTCGATAAAAGAATACGTTACTGCCAATTGTAAAACAGACTACATCATTACGTCGCGGATTGATAATGACGACAGCATCAGCAAGTATTTTATAGATGAAGTGCAGAAAAATTTCAACAAACAAGACTTTCATGCGATCGATTTTATTTCAGGCTATACTCTAAATATCAAACCGTGCATGATTGGAAAAAAGGAACATATTTTCAATCCGTTTATCAGTTTAATCGAGAAGAATGTTAGTCCAAAAACAGTTTGGTTCAACGATCACAACCATTGGAAAAAAGAAAGTCGCATCACACAAATCCAAGATAAAAGAGTGTGGATGTCTGTAATTCATGAAAAGAATAAAGTCAATGAATTTGATGGTTACGGCAATATTCCGTGGTCTAAACTTCAAAACGAATTCATTCTTTCTACCACAATTAATGACTACATAACTCACCATGCGTTGGCTTTCAAAGACTGGTGGTTTTTGAGTTTGAAGAATAAACTTTATGTCAAAATGGTGTTGTTCAGCAAGCAGTTCAAAAAAGCCATTGGACTGTATCGATTGAAATAAAGCGTTCTTTAAAACAATTTACTGCGACCCAAAACCACTTTCTTTTTAAATACTTCCATCGGTTCAAACCCGCGAATATCGGTCCGCTGAATCTCGTATTTTGTATTCAAAGGGAACGCATTGATTCGGTTTCCGATACGCAAGCCGTATTTGATGCCGTATTGCTCCAACAATGCGAAAAATCGTTGCTGCTTCTCGCCTTTCTTTCTGAAATAACGGCCAAATGTATATGCTAGCGCTGGATAAACATTCAATTGTTGTTTGGCAATAACTTCTTGGCATAGTTGCAAATCCTTTTCAATTTCCTCGAAAGTCAATTTAGTGTAATTGTCATGTTTGAACGTGTGATACCCAAACTCGATATGCGTAGCCGATTCGGTAATTTGCTCTTTGTTGATCAGCATTGTCGAATGATCAACATACTTCCCGGGCCAATCGATGTTCTTCCCTATTCTTCCTAGAACGAGAAAGCAGACGGCTTTAAAATTGTATTGTTTCAACAACGGGAACAGTTCGGTATACGTATCCAGAAATCCATCATCAAATGTCAATACTACCGATTTTGGCGGCAACGGTTTCTTTTGATTTTGATAGTGTTCGACTTCAGAAAGCCACAGAGTTTTGTAGTGATTCTGCTTTAGATATTCCATTTGCTGGATAAATTTTTCTTTACTAATTGTTATCTGGTCTTCAAAACCATTGGTTGAAATCGAATGGTATTCGAGTACGCGAAGCTTTTTAGAAGCCGGATAAAACAATCGAAATTGTGTATTCATAATCACAAACAGTACAATCAACAGCACTAGTAAAATTCCGTACAACATAGGATTGGAGTTTAATTATTTTTTAGAGTCGAGATAAACGGCATTCAATTCATCAAACATCTTTTTGGAAATAATATCTTTCGTGAAATTTTCGATCAAGTATTGATAACCATTCGCTACAAATTTTTTCTGCAATACTTCATCCTGTAGGATTAAGGCAGCTTTTTCGGCAAAATCAACTGGGTTTCCAACTTCAGCCAAAAACCCCGTTTCTCCATTCAACAATACTTCTGAAACGCCACCAGCATCTGCCGCCACACACGGAACATGACAGGCATACGCTTCCAACATCACACTTCCGGTTGCTTCGTTTTTGGAAGTGAATAGAAACAAATCGAGTTCCGGTAATATTTCGGGCACATCTTTCCGGAATCCAGCAAAAATGACGTCGTCTTGTAATCCTTTGCTGGCCACTAAATCTTTGATTTCCTGTTCCAACGGGCCATCACCGATTAGTATGTATTTGGCTTTGATGCCTTTTTGAATTAGAATCTCAACAGCATTCACCCAAGTGATGTGGTCTTTAACGGGCACAAAAGCAGAAATATTACCAACCAATTGATAGTCGGTTGGAATATTAAATTCCTTATGCAAAACACCCGTCTTTGTCGTTTTAGGAAATCGAGCGATATCTGTCACGCTACCAACAATGGTCAAGCGCGAAGGATCTTTGATCGCCGGTTTTAATTTTTCTACGACCGGATTCGAAACACAAATGATTTTCTTGATTCCAGGATAATTGTATTTCCATTTTCGGAGGAAGTTGGTATCGATTTTTTTGATTAACGTTCGGCACAACACCAACGGCACTTGCAATCCTTTGAAAACAGCGGAAAGTACAGCAATTGTATGTGCCTGACTGCTATGAATGAAAATGATGTCGATTTGCTTTTCGATGGCAATCTTCTTCAGTTGTTTTGCGAATTTAAAATCGTATTCGGAATGATAATCATACGGTATGACATTCAGATTTCGCTCTAAAGCCGCTTGGTATAATTCGGATTTCTCTGGACAAATGATCCATTGTTCTTCTACATACCCTTTATCTTTGAAGGCTTCGTAGAGATAAACAATCTTTTGTTCATGGCCACGCCAAACGGTCGAAGCAGTAAAGTGAATTAATTTCATCGTAATTATTTTCTGTGCAAAGGTAACTTAATTAGTCGTTTTAAAAATGGTATCGATCCACGCTTTGACGGTATATTTTTCGAAAATGGCAGTCGGCAATTCTTCGTAAGGCGTTTGAAAAAAAGTGTCTGGAATATTGATTTCATTGACATCTTCAATCACAAAAATATTATTGGAATTGTAGAAATCGTACGTTTTGATGTCTTTGTTGGTCGTAATCAGCTTCTTTTTAAAACCCATCGCTTCAAAAACGCGGAATGTCAATCCGTCCTGAACGCCATATTTATGGATATCGACAATGATATTCGATTGGGATATTGCATCCATAATTTCAGCATTTGTAATTCTTTTGTTATCGATATGAATCAATTCGTCCGTGACTTTCTTATCAGTGACAACATTGAATTTAAAGGTAATGTTGTGATTTTTTAAAAATTGAGCCACCCGTTTCAACGTCACAAATCGATAGTCATACGACATTACCGAATACGCATCAAATTGTTTGGGTTGCTTGGGATAGTCTTCATTCCAGTAGATGAAGTTGCTGATGAATGTCAAATCATAGTCGGCTACATCACGCTTTTCGTAGCAATATATCCTGTCGAAATAATGCAACACTTTTTTCTTCCTCGGAATATGATTGATCGAATCGTGGTAATACGCAATCAAATTGTCGCATGATTTCCGAAGCATTTGCAATTGTGGATGCGTGAATAAATCCGGGCGGATTATCAAAGCAATGTCGTAGTGTTTTTTGGCGATTTGATCAATAACACCTTGGTATTTGTAGTGGTTTTTTAGCTTTTCACCGGTCGCAATTTTGTAAAAAAACGAATACGCACGCTGCATAAAATTGGTGTATTTGTATTGTAGCGTCGCTATATTATAAAAATCGACGACGCGATATTGCCTGATTAATTCCTGATAAACACCTTCGTAATAACCACTTAAATCGTAAGTGATAAAAAGTATTTTTTTATCTTCCATATTACTTTAAATTTGACGAAATTTGGACTTCCTCAGGAAACAAAAAATCATTTCCCAAATATATAATTTAATCCAACAAAATGCATCGTTGTTTGTGATTAGTTGCTTATAAAAAAGAATCAAAATGGATATCAATCAGGAAGTTCATAATGCCTATGAAACCATCAAAAATGGCGGTATCATTCTCTATCCGACCGACACCG
>JBBRXW010000061.1:0-9229 GCA_038238295.1 Flavobacteriales bacterium
CACCTGCTCGATAATTTCCACGACACGGGCGTGAATGATTTTCGATAGGTTTTTCAAGGATATTTCTTTTGGTTCTCTGCCTCGTAATCCGGGAATCGAAACAATTTCATTGTCTTTATTTTCACCAGGCCAAGCGGATCCAAATTTAATTTTGAGCAATTCCGCCTGCTTTTCGATGATCGAGCAGCCTTCTTTGATGTCATCGGTAATAACGTTTCCACCGAAAGGAACGACTGCTGTGTGACGAATGATGCCGTCTTTGAAAATCGCTAAATCGGTTGTTCCTCCACCAATATCGATCAATGCCACGCCGGCTTCTTTCTCTTCTTGGCTCAACACCGCATCGGCTGAGGCTAATGGCTCTAAAGTTAATCCAGATAATTCGATTCCGGAGCTTTGAATGCATCTTCCCACATTTCTGATCGATGATGCTTGTCCCACCACAACATGGAAACTGCTTTCCAATCTTCCGCCGTACATTCCGATTGGTTCTTTGATGTCTGATTGTCCGTCGATTTTAAATTCCTGTGGCAACACATGGATGATTTCTTCGCCCGGAAGCATCGCCAATTTGTGTACTTGATTGATTAACAAGTCGATGTCCTTTCCGCCAATCACTTCCTCGGCATTGCTACGGCTGATATAATCGGAGTGTTGAATGCTACGAATATGTTGTCCAGCAATTCCAACCACAACATCTTTGATTTTGTACCCTGAATTGTTTTCCGCTTCTAAAATCGCTTGCTGAATAGAATGAATGGTTTGCGTGATATTATTTACGACACCACGAGCGACTCCAAGGCTTTTGGATTTTCCAACTCCAAGAATTTCTAACTTACCGTATTCGTTTTTTTTGCCAATCATGGCGACGATTTTGGTGGTTCCGATATCCAATCCTACTGCTATGTTCTCTTTTTCCATGACCTCTTATTTTGTGCAAACAACCTGTTGCGTAAACGTCAGATTTATTTTCTTGTATTTGTATATGGTGCTATCTATAATTGCTTTTTGGTAGAAAGCTTTATAGTTGCTGAATTTCTTTTCGACATTAACAGCCTGACCGAATTCAATTTCGTAATCAAAATTTCTGTTCAACATTTTTAAGCTGCCGGACGGCGTGATTTGTATTCCGATGATGTTTTTTCTCAAAAATTCATCCTCGTGCACCAATCGCAAAACTTTGTTGAATCCGTTCTTGTCGATGTTGTTAATTTCTCCAGAAACGATTGGAACTCTTGCCGTAAATTCATCCGATAAAGGCATTATACTTCCTTGATAGTCAATATAAAAAGAGCCTTCCTGGCTAAACATTCTGGCGATAGGTGTTTTCTCTCGGACTACGGCTTTTAATACCCCATCAATACTGACAAAAACCTCGGATTTTTCGATCATCGGGTTAGCGTTGATAGACTTTTCCAATCTGTTCAAATCTAAATCAACTTTTTGGATGGCTGAAGCATCTTTTTTATTTTCTATTAACAATTTATTAACCGTTTCTTGTTTAATAAATGGGCTAGAATCATCAACAAAAACAACAACAGATTTCTTCAGTTTTCGATTTTCATTTCGCATCGAAGTGAACGAAAATAAAAACGCTACCAGCATCAACATTAGGATTAATCGAATATTTGTCCATTGGAATAGTTTCATAATAACGCTTTTTTAATGGGTTTTACTAATTCTCCAATATCTCCTGCGCCGATGGTCACAATTACTTTCGCGTCACTATTTAAAATGGATGGAATTAAATCGGGTTTGGAAACTAATTTTACATTTTTATTGGTCATTTTAGACAGCAACCATTGCGATGTAATGCCTTCCATTGGTAATTCTCTCGCCGGATAAATATCGAGCAAAAGTACTTCATCGAAATTGGATAAACTTTCGGCAAATCCATCGGCAAAATCTCTTGTTCTGCTGAACAAATGCGGCTGAAAAATCGCCAGTACTTTCTGACCAGGGTACAATTCGCGAACCGCCTGATGCACCGCATTGATTTCAGTCGGATGGTGTGCATAATCGTCGATATAAACCAAATCGTTTGTTTTGATTTGAAAAGAAAACCGACGGCGTATTCCTTTGAACGAAACTAACGCTTTACGGATATCATCTGTACTCGTCCCGTATGTTTTTGCCATTGCAAGTGCCATCAAGGCATTCATCAGGTTGTGTTTTCCAGGCAGATTGAATTGAAGATCCGTCATCATTTCGGCCGGCGTCTTCACATCAAAAACATACTGGCTGTTTTCGATCCTTACATTCACGGCGGTGTAATCGGCTTTTTCATTAACACCAATGGTAATTCCTTTTAAATCGAGGCCATTGGCGACGAATAATTTCGTTTTGTCTTCGACTTTATCCGCAAATTCTTGAAAAGAAGCTTCAATCGAAGCCTTATCTCCATAAATATCTAAATGGTCCGCGTCGGTTGATGTGATACAGGCAATATTCGGATGCAAGTGCAGGAACGATCGATCGAATTCATCCGCTTCGACGACACTGACCTTTTTGCCATTGCCGATCAGATTCGAATCGTAATTCTCAACAATACCGCCTATGAAAGCCGTCACATCGACACCACTTTCGTATAAAATATGTCCAAGAATGCTCGATGTTGTTGTTTTTCCGTGCGTTCCGGCCACAGCAAAACAAAAAGTATCTTTGGCGATAATGCCCAAAACTTCTGCCCTTTTCTTGATCTGGAATTCGCGCTCGATAAAATAATTCCATTCGGAATGCGTAATCGGAACAGCGGGCGTAATAATCACCAATGTGTTTTCGATATAATAATCCTCAGGAATCAGACGGATGTTGTCTTCAAAATGGATTTCGATTCCGGCTTGTTCCAATTCTTTGGTCAGTTCGGTTTCGGTTTTGTCGTATCCGGATACATTTTTGCCTATCGCTTTGAAATACCGAGCCAGGGCGCTCATTCCGATGCCTCCGATGCCGATGAAATAGACGTTATGTATTTGGTTTAGGTTCATTTTCGTTCCAACTATGCTTTAATTAATTTTATTATTTCTTCTACAATGTCTTTCGTAGCATCCGGTTTCGCCAGTTGCTGTATGTTTACAGATAATTCTTTTTGCAGGTTTTCGTCATTGATAACCGCGTCAAAAGCCGCATTGAAATGAGTATCCAGTTCCGATTCTTTCAAGAGTATGGCTCCCTTTTTATCAACAATCGCTTGAGCATTTTTGGTTTGATGGTCTTCGGCAACATTCGGCGATGGAATAAAAATCACCGGCTTTCCGACTAGGCACAATTCCGAAACCGATGAAGCGCCGGCGCGTGAAATCACGATATCGGCAGCCGCGTATACTAAATCCATTCGATCTATGAAGGCAAGCACCTGAACATTTTCTTTTTCGTTATGATGCTGGTATTCTTCGAAATAAAATTTGCCACATTGCCAGATTACCTGCAGGTCTTTAGAGTCGAAAAAGAGCAGTTCTTTCGCGATCAGCTGGTTGATTCTTCTCGATCCGAGGCTTCCGCCGAGTACCAACAATGTTTTCTTGTTCGGATCTAATTTGAAATACAAAATCGCTTCCTGTCTATTATTTTCGATATCGAGTAAATCTTGGCGCACCGGATTGCCGGTCAGTTTTATTTTATTCTTTGGGAAGAAGCGCTCCAAATTATCATACGCCACGCAAATGCTGTTGGCTTTTTTGCTCAATAATTTATTGGTGATTCCCGGATAGGAATTTTGTTCTTGTATAACGGTGGGAATTCGGGCATTGTTGGCAACCTGCAATAGCGGTCCGCTGGCAAACCCGCCGGTTCCGATAACGGCATCTGGTTTAAAATCATTGATGATTTTTCTCGATTTCAATAAACTGCTCAAAAGTTTTACCGGAAAGAAGGCATTGTCTACGGTCACTCTTCTTTGCAATCCAGCGATCCATAGTCCTTCTATTTTATATCCGGCCTGCGGCACTTTTTGCATTTCCATTTTGTCTCTGGCGCCTACGAAAAGAATCTCGGCATCGGGAAAACGCAACTTCAATTCATTGGCAATAGCAATTGCAGGGTAGATATGTCCACCGGTTCCGCCGCCGCTTAATATGAATTTATGTTTAGTCATTTTGCGCTACTGAGTTTATCGTTTTCCAAGAACAGCGTTCATTGGATTGGTTTTGTCTACTATAGAATAATCAGCTACTTTCTTTTCGGTTTCTTGCTGGCGAAGCGTTTCTTCTGCTTCTTTTTCACGGATGATTTGTGCATCGATCATTCTGCGCAAGGTTTCTTCACGGCTTTCTTTTTCTTCTTTTTCCTGTGCGACTTCTTCTTCTTTTTTGGTCACGCCGATGATAATTCCTAGTGCGATGCACGTCATCCAGATCGAGCTTCCTCCGCTACTAATCAGCGGCAAAGTTTGCCCGGTTACGGGTAGTAATTCGACAGCGACCGCCATATTGATCAGCGCCTGAAAAACGATAGGAAATCCCAGACCTACGACGACTAATTTTCCGAATAATGAAGTGGCTTTGTGCGCCGCAACGATAAACCGGAAAAACAAAAGCATGTATAATCCTAACACTAATAAGCCTCCGATCAAACCATATTCTTCTACGATAATGGCATAAATAAAATCGGAAGAGGATTGCGGTAGGAAGTTTTTCTGCACACTTTTTCCTGGTCCTAATCCTTGAATTCCACCTGTAGCGATGGCAATTTTGGCTTTTTCGATTTGGTAATCGTCTTCATCAGGTTTGTTGGTGGTAAAACTTTCCAAGCGGCTTTCCCAGGTTTTGACACGGCTGAAAAATTTCGCTTCGGGAAATGCTTTGCTGACTAAAACGAAAAGGACCAGTGCCATAATTCCGGCGCCGATAATTAATCCGATGTACCGCAATGGATATTTTCCAATGAATGTCAGCATCAATACCATCGAGAACATTAAAGCGGCGGTAGAGAAATTCGCAGGAAGAATAAATCCTAACGTGATGAAAACCGGCAGCCATAATTCCCATAAAGAGTTTTTGAACGTTACGGGCATTTCTCTTTTTTTGGAAAGATAGCGCGCGACGAAAACCATCAAAACGATTAAGGCGAGTGTGGAAGTTTGGAACGTTATTCCAATGAAAGGCACTTGAATCCAACGGCTGGCATTGGCTCCGGCGATGACGGTTCCTTTGACCAACGTGTACCCCAAGAGCAACCAAACAACGGGTAATGCCACTTTCGAAATCGCTCGGAAATAATGGTATGGCACTTTATGCACCCAATAGATAATTAGAAATCCGATGCAGATGTGCGCGAAATGTTTGACGAGATAGCCCAACGTATTTCCGGTTCCGTGCCCCATATAGGCGAGGTTGCTGCTCGCGCTAAAAACAGGCATAAACGAAAACAGTGCTAACAGGGCCACGAATGTCCATATTACTTTGTCTCCTTTTAAGTTGCTGATGAGTTTCATCATGGGGTTTACGATTTGTATTTTACAATTTCAATTTAGTGAGAAGCCTAGCCCTGATAGCAGCGGTATCCTTTTGTGCCGTTTTTCGGTGCGAAAGATTTAGCGGATAGCAGGTTCCCGGCTCCTGATCTCTCGACTTCGCTCGGGATGGCATTTGCATTCGGCAACACTAAAGGTTTTGAACGGCATTTTTGAATTGCTTTCCTCGGTCTTCGTAGTTTTCGAACAAATCGAAGCTGGCGCAAGCAGGTGACAACAATACCGCATCGCCTTTCTCGGCGAGTCGTTGTGCCATTTTAACGGCGTCGTTCATAGAATCTACTTCGATCATGACATCGACTACGTTTCCGAAAGCGTCGATGATTTTCTTGTTGTCGACACCGAGGCAAATGATGGCCTTGACTTTTTCGTGCACGAGCGACATCAGCTCGGAGTAATCGTTTCCTTTGTCGACACCACCGACTATCCAGACGGTTGGGGCATTCATGCTATCTAAAGCAAAAAACGTCGCGTTGACATTGGTGGCTTTGGAGTCGTTGATGTACTGTACGTTTTGGATTTTAAGGACTTTCTCCAAACGGTGTTCAACTCCCTGAAAATTCGATAAACTTTCGCGAATCGTTTCCTTGCGGATTTGCATCAGTTTGGCTACAGAAGTGGCTGCCATAGCATTCTTCATATTGTGCTTTCCTTCGAGCGCAATATATTCCGTCTCCATGATGAATTCTTCTTCGTTGATGTTTACTTCCATTTTGTTTTGGTTTAAATAGGCTCCTTTTTCGAAGGTTTGGATTAGTGAAAAAGGAATCAATTGAGCGTTAGTTTTGTTTTGTTTTAACCAGTTTTGGATGGCTTCATCGTCTGCGTCGTAGATGAAGAAATCGTCCTTAGTCTGATTCATTGTTATTCTGAACTTTGAGTCGATGTATTTCTCATATTTATATTCGTATCTATCGAGGTGGTCCGGGCTGATGTTTAGTAGTATCGCGATATCCGGCCGAAAATTCACGATGCCGTCTAATTGAAAGCTGCTCAACTCGAGCACATAGCAATCGTATTTGTTGTCGGCGACTTGCCAGGCAAAGCTTTTTCCGATGTTGCCACCGACACCGACATTCAATCCGGCGGATTTGAGCAAGTGATACGTCAGCATTGTCGTCGTTGTTTTCCCGTTGCTTCCGGTAATCCCAACGATTTTGGCTTTGGTAAACTGCACGGCAAATTCGATTTCCGAGATGATCGGAATTTTCTTCTGATGCAGTTTTTTCACGATGCCTGATTTATCTGGAATTCCCGGGCTTTTCATCACCATATCGGCATTCAAGATTTTCTTTTCGGTATGGGTTTCCTCTTCCCATTTGATGCCATTAATTGTAAGAACTTCTTTGTAATTGTCTTTTATTTTTCCAAAATCGGAAACAAAAACGTCATAGCCTTTTTGCTTTCCAAGAATGGCGGTACCAACGCCACTTTCTCCGCCGCCAAGTATTACGAGCCTTTGCATCTATCGTAGTTTTAAGGTCACAATGGATAAAATCGCGAGTAAAATTCCAACAATCCAGAAACGGGTTACTATTTTACTTTCGTGGTATCCTTTCTTCTGGTAGTGGTGGTGCAATGGTGACATCAGAAAAATCCGCTTTCCTTCTCCGAAGCGTTTTTTAGTGAATTTGAAATAACTCACTTGCATGACTACAGAAATATTTTCGACCAGAAAGATTCCGCAGAAAAAAGGAATCAACAATTCTTTTCGCACGGCAATCGCAAGAACGGCAATAATCCCACCGATGGTTAAGCTTCCCGTGTCGCCCATAAATACCGATGCCGGATAGGAATTGTACCAAAGGAAACCGATCAATGCTCCAACAAAAGCAGCAATGAACACCGTCATTTCTCCAGAGTTCGGGATGTACATGATATTGAGGTAACTCGAGAAGATGATATTCCCCGACACGAATGTGAATATTCCTAATGCGAGCACCGATATGGCGGAAGTTCCAGCGGCGAGTCCATCGATGCCATCGGTAAGGTTGGCGCCGTTGGATACTGCGGTAATGATGAAGATTACAATTGGGATGAAGATAATCCATGCCCAATTTTCGTAGCCATCACCCATCCAGGATAGCAATTCGGCATAATCGAATTCGTTGTTTTTAAGGAACGGGATTGTTGTTGCGGTTGATTTTTCTTCCACTGGCAATGGCGAAATGACATTTTCTGTTGGTGTAATCACGACTGTTTTCAATCTTTCTTTACGAAGCGTTACGCCTGGATGCAGGTATAACACCGAACCAACGATCAATCCCAAACCTACTTGTCCGATGACCTTGAATATTCCTTTTAGTCCTTGTTTGTCTTTTCTAAAAATCTTGATGTAATCGTCGATGAAGCCGATGGTTCCCATCCAAAGTGTGGTAACGATGAGCAGAATGATATAGATATTGTTGAGTTTCGTCAGAAGTAGCACCGGAATCAACGTGGCGATGATAATGATGAGCCCACCCATTGTTGGTGTTCCCGCTTTTTCATTCTGTCCTTGCAAACCCAGTTCACGAACCGTTTCTCCAACCTGCTGGTTTCTCAAAAACGCGATAATTTTTTTTCCATAAATAGTAGAAATCATTAGCGATAAAATCACCGCCAATGCCGAACGAAACGTGATGTACTGGAAGACTCCGGTTCCGGGAATATTGAGTGTTTTGTTGAGATATTCAAAT
This sequence comes from Flavobacteriales bacterium, assembly GCA_038238295.1. Lineage (GTDB taxonomy): Bacteria > Bacteroidota > Bacteroidia > Flavobacteriales > Flavobacteriaceae > Flavobacterium. The sequence continues at coordinate 8,149 of JBBRXW010000061.1, forward strand.
AAATAATACAGCATAGTTTTCTATTTATTGAGTTGGCTTAATAGTTCTTTTACAATCTCCATGTCGTCGAAATCGTAGCGAACTCCTTGAATTTCTTGGTACGTTTCGTGTCCTTTTCCTGCGATGAGTATAATATCATCTGGTTGTGCCAATTGGCAGGCCGTTTTTATCGCTTGTTTCCTATCGGTAATCGAAATGGTTTTCTTGTAGTTCTGCGGTTCGACGCCTTTCTCCATATCGACAATGATGTCTTCCGGATTTTCGGATCTTGGATTGTCGGAAGTGATGATGGTTTTATCGCTTAATGTCGATGCGATATTCGCCATTATTGGGCGTTTTGTTTTATCCCGATCGCCGCCGCATCCAACAATAGTAATTAGTTGTTCGTTTTTGGTACGAATATCATTGATGGTTTTCAGTACATTTTCTAATGCATCCGGCGTGTGTGCATAATCGACAATCGCAGTGATTTTTTTATTGGATATGATGTATTGAAATCGACCGGAAACGCTTTCCAACTCCGACAATAAGCGTAATACTTCAAAATAATCGAGGCCTAATTCGACTGCAGTTCCATAAATAGCTACTAAATTATACGCGTTGAATGTTCCGATCAGACGCACCCATACTTCATTTTCATTAATCTTCAACAGCAACCCTGCCATTTGGTTTTCTAAGATTTGGGCTTTATAGTTGGCGTAGGATTTTAAGGCATAGGTTAATTTTCGGGCGTAGGTATTCTGCAGCATCACAATGCCGTTCTTGTCGTCGATGTTCGATAACGCGAAAGCCGTTTTAGGCAAATGATCGAAAAACGATTTTTTGACATCGCGGTATTCGGCGAAAGTCGGATGATAATCGAGGTGGTCGTGCGAAAGATTGGTAAACACGCCTCCTTCGAAATGCAAGCCTTCGGTTCTTTTTTGATGGATGCCATGAGAGCTGACTTCCATAAAGCAGTGGGTAACTTCATTATCAACCATTTCTTTCAAAAAGCGGTTGATCGTAATCGAATCCGGTGTGGTGTGCGTGGCTTTGTATTCTATATCATCGACAAGAATTTTCACCGTAGAAAGCAATC
>JBBRXW010000062.1:0-9178 GCA_038238295.1 Flavobacteriales bacterium
ATCATTTTCAGGTATTCCGGAATCGTGACATCTTCGCGGTTTTCAAAATCGACATCCCATTGCTGCCCTTCACAAACTTCGAGTGCTGTTTTGCTGAAAAGCTTCGCCAATTCTTTGAAGATATTCGGTTCATAACGTTCAAAATACTGATAGGCTAAAATTAACATCGCATCACCGGATAGAATTCCTGTATTGACATTCCATTTTTCATGCACCGTTTCGCTGCCACGACGCAAGGGTGCAGCATCCATAATGTCATCATGTATCAGCGAAAAATTATGAAAAACCTCTACGGCTAAAGCTGCCGGTAATGCTTTTTGATAGTTAGCATCAAAAACCTCAGCGCTCATCAATGTCAAAACCGGGCGAATTCTTTTGCCACCTAACCCTAAAATATAGTAAATCGGTTCGTAGAGATTCTTCGGTTCTTTGTCTAAATGCTCCGACTTCAAATACGCCAATACAAATTCCTGATACTGCCCGATAGAATGCATAGAATTATTTTTTGGCTAATTTACTCTATTCACTTTGGATTACAAACATCGTTATGCAAATGTTAAATAAATGTAAATACTTTGGAAACTATTTTTGTATTCAAAGTTTCCGTTTTACATTTGCCATCGAAATTTAACATTTTTACTATGAAAGAGAAAATCATTTCCAAAGCGAGCGACCTGTTTCTGAAACTGGGTTTTAAGAGCGTCACTATGGATGATATTGCCGCGGATATGTGTATTTCCAAAAAAACGATTTACAAATATTTTTGCAATAAAGAAGTGCTGATTGAAGAAAGCACCTCGAAAGTTCACCAGCAGATCAACGATACAATCAATTTTATTGTTGCCCAAAACTACAATGCCATTGAAGAAAATTTCGAGATTCGGAAAATGTTTAAAGAACTTTTCAAATCGGTAGACACATCGCCTCTGTACCAACTAAAGAAACACTACCCGGAGATCTACGAAAAAGTCATGGAGGTCGAAAACAAGGAATGCACCGCATGCTTCACCCAAAATATCTATAAAGGAATTGAACAAGGCTTGTACCGCAAGGAAACGAATGTCGAATCATTCGTCAAATTCTATTATATCCTAATCTTCAGCATCAATGAAAATACGATTTCCGAAAAAGAAAGCCTTCACCTTGAACTTGAAGCACTAGAATACCATACTAGAGCCATTGCAACGCCGGAAGGCATTACCGAACTCGAAAAACATTTATCTCATCCAAACATATAATCATCTATGAAAAAAATCCTAATCATCACTTTATTGGTTTTTGCCGCAACGGGAAAGGCACAGGAAAAAACACAAAGCTATTCCTTTAGTTTGCAACAGGCCATTGCCCATGCGCTTGAACATAATTACTCGGCCATCAATGCGAATCGGGATATTGAAATCGCCAAACAAAAAAAACGAGAAACTACAGCGAGTGGGTTGCCTCAAATTGACGGCAGCGTTAATTACGGAAACAATTTCGTTTATACTCAACAAGGCGTTACCGGTGGCGGTCCTTTTGGCGGGGATTCTGGTGAAGTCAGTACTATTTCCTTTGGGACTAAACACTTTATGAGCGCACAAGCGACATTGAGTCAATTGCTTTTTGACGGATCGTATCTTGTAGCCTTGCAGGCTTCGAAAACGTATCTGAAATATTTCCAGAATCTAAAGCAAAAAACCGACAGTGACGTTCGGGAAATGGTCATCAACTCCTATGGAAATGTACTGTTAGCGGAAGAAAGCATCACCATTCTCGAAAAGAATAAGACCATCCTTTCCAAAACATTGTTCGATACAAAAGAAACCTATAAAAATGGTTTGATTGAAGAGGAGAATGTGGAGCAACTTCAAATCACTGAGGCTTCTGTCGAAAGCAACCTCAACAATACCAAAAGATTGCTAGATATTTCGTATAAAATGTTGAAGATTGCCCTTGGATTGGATATCAATGACGATTTGAAACTCACCGATACGCTCGACACATTGACCACATCGAATTTAGAAATCGCATTCAGCCAAAACGGATTTAATGTCGAGGACAACATCAATTATCAACTGGCAATCAATTTTCGAGAGCAGCGAAGATTCGAATACAAATTACAACGAACCAAAGCACTGCCTTCTTTAGCGGCGAATGTCAATTATGGTTACAATGCGTTCAGTAATCAATTCGCATTTTTCACTTCAAATCAAAAATGGAATAATTTCTCGAACCTCGGTATCGGATTGAGCATTCCTATTTTTAGCAGCGGCGCCAGAAGTTCGAGAACACAGCAGGCGAAAATTGCATTTGAGGAGGCAAAAACACAACTTAAAGAAGCTGAACAAAAACTGCAATTGCAATATCAAAGTGCTAAAAGCGAATACGAGTTCAGCATCGAGGAATATGCCACAGCAAAAAGCAATCTTACTCTGGCGGAACGTATCGAGAGAAAACAACAGATCAAATTTACTGAAGGATTGTCATCGAGTTTCGATTTCAGCGAAGCGCAGCGGCAATTGTATACCACGCAACAAAATTATTTGCAATCGATGGTAAACATTATCACTAAAAAAACGGCATTAGAAAAAGTCATCAATCAAAAATAAAACACAGCAAAACAAGCAAACCTTATGAAAAAAATACTATTATTCTCCGCATTTTCACTTTTATTAATTGGGTGTTCCAATAAGGAGGCCAGCACAAATATCGATGCGATTATCGCTTCGAAAAATATTAAAACCATTGAGGCAAAAAGAGCCGAACTGCAAGCGCAGATTACTAAAATCGATGAAGCCCTAGCCGGTCTTGACACCAAAAAAGAAGAAGCTCTGGTGGCTGTAACTACAGTGAAAGATACCGTTTTTAGTCACTATTTGGAAATTCAAGGGAATGTTGATACAAAAGAAAACATCCTAATACAACCTGAAATTCCGGGAACATTAGTCACTTTGAATGCCGTCGCTGGACAGCATGTCGTTAAAGGTCAGATTTTGGGACGCGTTGATGATGGTGGTGCAAGTCAACAATTGGGTAGTTTAGAAAATCAATATGAATTGGCGAAAACCACTTTTGAAAGACAGCAAAACCTTTGGAAACAAAAAATCGGTTCTGAAATTCAGTTTTTGAATGCGCAAACGCAAATGGTCAGTGCACAAAGAGCGGTCGCACAAGCCAAAGCACAATTATCAAAAACGGTTATCAAAGCACCATTCACCGGTGTTATCGATGAAGTCTTCGTAGAAAGAGGTGAAGTCGTAAGTGCTGGCCCAAAAGGATTGATGCGTATTGTAAATTTGGGCAATATGTATGTATCGACGAGTGTTCCTGAAGCGTATATTGGGAAATTAAAAGTGGGAACTATAGTGGATGTTTACCTGAATTCTTTGGGGAAAACGTACCAAGGGAAAATTCGCCAAGTGGCCAACAATATCAATCCGAATAACAGAAGTTTTTCGATAGAAGTAGCCGTACCAAATACCGATAATCTGTTGCGTCCCAATCAGGTAGCGAAATTAAAAATCATTGATTATACTAGTAAAAATGCACTTGTCGTTCCATCGAATGTCATTCAGGAAGATGCCAAAGGCAGTAAGTTTATCTATGTTGTAGACAACGCCAAAAAAACTACCGGTGTGGCTAAAAAGGCCATGGTGACGACTGGACAAAGTTCCGAAAACGTTACCGAAATAACCAGCGGCGTATCTGCCGATGATGTAATCATTACGGAAGGCGCTAATGCGGTTTCTGATGGAATGAAACTGAATTTCTAAAATCCAAAAAACTAAAAAAATGAGCCTAAAAAAACACGAATTCAGTATCTCAAGCTGGGCGGTTGATAACCGGGTTACGGTATATATATTGACATTGTTAATTGTCATCACCGGTCTGATTGCTTACATCACGATGCCCCGAGAAGATTTCCCTGAAATCATTGAAAACAAAATCTATATCTCTTCTGTATTTCCTGGGAATTCTGCCGAAGACGTCGAAAAATTAATCGTCAAGCCACTCGAAAAACAAATCAAGAACATCACCGGGGTTGAAAAAATTACGTCGAGTTCGTTCCAGGATTATGGAATGATTGTCGCCGAATTTGCCGACGATGTTACCATCGAACAAGCGAAACAAAAAGTCAAAGACAAAGTTGATGAAGTCAAAGCCGATACCGATTGGCCGAATCTGGATAATGGCAGTAAAGTCGAACCCAGCGTTTTCGAATTGAATATATCGGAGGAAGTGCCAATTTTAAACATCAACCTGCAAGGAAATTACACAACGCAGCAACTGAAGAAATATGGGAAGTTATTGCAGGACGACATCGAAGAAATTCCTGAAGTCAAAAAAGTTGATATTCTCGGTGTCGATGATAAAGAAGTAGAAATTGCGGTCGATATTTTCAAAATGCAAGCGGCTCAAGTTTCTTTTGATGAAATCCAAAATGCTGTCAAATATGAAAACATGACGCTGTCAGGAGGAAATCTGATTTCACAAGGTTCGAGAAACAACATTCGAATTGTTGGTGAAATCAAAGATCCTAAAGAACTCGAAAACGTCATTGTAAAATCCTTTGGCGGAACGGTGTATCTCAAGGATATCGCGACAGTCAGTTTCAAAGAAAAAGAGAAGACTACATACGCCCGTGAAAAAGGAACTGAAGTAGTAATGCTCAACGTCAAAAAACGTTCGAATACCAATATGATTTCCGCTATCGATCAGGTTAAGGAAAAACTTGAAGCTGCCAAACAACGGTATCTGCCGGCGGATTTAAAAATAAAACTGACCAACGACCAATCATCACGGGTAGAGCATCAGGTAGATGAACTTTCGAATCACATTATTTTCGGAATTGTCCTAGTAATGATCGTGCTGATGTTTACGATGGGATTGCGCAACTCCCTGTTTGTGGGCGCTGCAATTCCGCTATCGATGCTTATGGCGTTTAGTATCCTGTCCGCTTTTGGATTGACACTAAATACCATGGTGCTTTTCGGATTGGTCATGGGATTAGGAATGCTTGTCGATGATGGAATTGTAGTCGTCGATAACGTCTTTGCCAATATGAAGAAAGGAATGAATCGCTACGATGCTTCCAAAGTCGGAATTGGAGAAATTGCCTGGCCGGTAATTTCGTCCACTGCCACCACCTTGATGGCGTTCTTGCCGTTCTTGCTTTGGCCGGGTACGATGGGGAAATTTATGAAATATTTTCCGATCACTTTAACCGTAACTTTGAGTGCTTCGCTATTTGTAGCTATGGTTGTCAATGCTGCGATGACTGGTGGTTCGATGGATATCGAAGATAAAAATGTCACTAAAAAATCGGCAAAAACCTATTCGATTGTTTTTACGATTATCGCGGTCATCTTTGTGATTCTTGGCACTATATACGATTCGAAATTAGCACGCGCCATTGGCCATTTAGCGATTCTTTCGTTCGCATTCATGTGGTTGTATAAAATCAAAATCTATCAATGGACACAGGATTTTCAACATAGCTTCTTTCCCCGAATGGAAGACAAATACAAAACCTTCCTCTCCAAAATCTTGACCGGAAGAAGAGCTTGGTTTGCGTTGGTTGGTATCATTGGAATGTTGTTTTTCTCTTTTGTGCTACTGGGAGTTTTCCCAAGAAAAGTTTTGTTTTTCCCGGACAATATTCCAAATCAGGTGATTGCTTACATCGAATACCCACAAGGAACCGATATCGGAAAAACCAATAAAGCCACGCTATTTGTAGAGAAACAAGTCATCGATATCTTGAAAAAATACATCGATCCAAAAATCAACGAGAATTACCTTGCCGAATCGATTGTATCTCAGGTTGGCGTTGGTGCCGGAAACCCGAACGTTGATGCCGGTTCTGCTTCTGAAACGCCTTACAAAGGAAAAGTAACGGTTAATTTCTCCGAGTTTAAATTCCGAAGAGGCATCAGTACTGCTGATATTCTCGAAGAAATACGGGGCAAAGTCAAAGGAATTGCGGGAGCAAAAGTGACCGTAGAAAAAGATGCCAACGGCCCACCAGCCGGATATCCAATTAGTGTGCAGTTGACTGGTCTTGATTACAACGAAATGTTGAAAGAGGCTGATAAAATGATTGCGTATATCAATGCCAAAAATATACCCGGTATCGAACGCCTTAGTGTTGATGTTAATAAGGAAAGTCCGGAACTTGAAGTAAAAGTCGACCGTGTCAATGCCGGAAGTTTAGGGGTTTCTACAGGACAACTCGGATTCAATCTGCGCCGTTCCGTATATGGACAAGAAATCTCTACCTACAAAGAAGACGATGACGATTACAATATTGTAATGCGAATGCAAGAAGATCAGCGCAAAAATGAAAGTGTGCTGTTCAACCAATCGCTAACTTTCCGGAACCAGAATAACGGTCAGATTGTTCAGGTTCCTATTTCTGGAGTTTCGACAACCGAAAAAACGGAAACCTATAACATGATCAAAAGAAAGAACCAGAAACGGATCATGACCATTTATTCGAATGTACTCACCGGTTATAATGGTGATGAGATTACGAAACAGATTCAGTCGGAACTCAACAATTATAAAATGCCGCGCGACATCACCTATTCTTTTTCCGGAGTGCAGGAAGAGCAAGGAAAAAACCAGTCCTTCCTGATGTATGCACTGTTTTTAGCCTTGTCCGGAATCATGCTGATTATCGTATTGCAGTTCAATTCGGTATCGAAGACATTAGTGATTTTGTTTACGGTACTGTTAAGTTTCAGCGGTGTATTCTACGGCTATGTCATTGCCAATATGGATTTCGTTATCCTGATGACGATGATGGGAATCATTTCGCTGGCGGGAATCGTTGTTAAAAATGGAATCGTACTGATGGACTTCTTCGTACTACTTTTAGATAAAAAAGTCGATGACCGAAAAGTAGAAGGCCATAACGACCTGTCGTTAGAAGACATTAAAGAAGTCATCATCGAAAGTGGGAAATCGCGTTTGCGCCCGGTATTGTTAACGGCCCTGACAGCGGTATTAGGATTGATTCCTTTGGCGATTGGACTGAACTTCGATTTCTTCTCGCTGATCACTGACCTGAATCCACATATTTTTATGGGCGGTGACAATGTGATCTTCTGGGGACCATTGGCATGGACAATCATTTTTGGATTGACCTACGCGACAGTGCTGACCTTGGTGATGGTACCGGTGATGTTCTATTTGGTGAAACGCACGAAATATTGGTTGCGTGACCGACGATTAAGAAACGCCGAAACAGCTGAATAATTTATACGCAGATGTAATAAAATAATAAATCCCGGAATCCAAACCGAAGCGGTACGGATTCCGGGATTTTTTTTAAATCGTCCTTACAATGCTTTCGCTCCGTCAAGATGACGCTGAATCATTGGAAGGTTTTCTTCCGCAAACTTCTTTGTATCGGCATCTCCAAATTGAGTAGCTTTGCTAAACTTTTTGACGTCACGTTTGTGATCTGCCTTTATCATTTTTATAAACTTACGATCAAATTTTTCCGCTCTTAGAGCTGAAAGTTTCATTAGCTGTTTACTCTTTTTCTCACTTATCGCACTGGGAAGCGTAATGTTTTTCGAAGCAGCAAGTTGTTTTAATTTAAGCAGCAGCGACTCTTGGTCTTTTACCATTAGGGTACCATAATCTCTAATCGCCTGAGTACTTGCGAAAGAGGCCGCAAGTCTGCCTTCTTCACGGTCCATAAGTCTGGCATCCGTCATTTTTACAATAAATTCCGGCGCTTCATTATTAGTAATGTCCTGCGCCCACATAGCTGACGTGCTGACAGCAAAAAGAAAAATAAATAATTTTTTCATAATATTGGTTTTTAGAATAGCCAAATTTCCATATTTCCGACCTGAAGAATGTTACACGATTCCCTCAATAAGTTATATAGTATTTAACAAACTGGATCGGCAGCATAAAAAAAACCCGCCTTGTGTAAGACGGGTTTTAATAAATAGTATTTTCGATTTTAGTTTCTGTTCACTAAAGCTTCCTGTTTCCAATTTTTGACCAAGGCTACTTGGCTGTTGGCATAATCTACTTCGCTTAACGTAGCATCATTCCAGAAAAACCATTTTCCTGCTTTCTGTCCGTTGCTGTATTGCCCAATCGATTTTTTATTTCCGTTCATGTCGTAAGCAATCCATTGCCCGTCCGGTTTCCCGTCTTTAAAAAATCCTTGTTGTTGCACCTGACCATTTTCATAGTAGTACGTTGCTTTTACTGTATTGTCTACGACTTCCAATTTGGGTTGTACGTTTTGCGCGGAAATCATTCCTGAAATCAACACAGCTCCTATTATCATGTACTTTTTCATCGTGTAGGTTTTTAATGTTTAACAATTACACAACAAATATATCAATATATTTACATTTAAAAAACTTTTGCTTAACAATTTGGTAACATTGAATGAAAACTTAACATTGGAATTACTCAAAACTCTCGGCAAGTCTTTATTTTTGGGCGTTCCGCTGTTGCGGGTGAAAAATAAAAAATGGAACATTTGCCGTACAACAGCGTCGGACTGTCCGCTATATCTGCACAAAATAGTGCAGGATATCGCTTCCATTCCTAACGCAGAGCGGCAGGTGGGACCATTGGCGTTAGCGATTGCAGCGGCATCCTTTGCGTAGTAGAACGAAGCAAAGATAGAGCGGAAAGCGCGCCCTTTTTAGGGAACGCCCAAAGAGCCTTACTTCAAAAGTGTCTCTAAATTTTTCTGCAATATCGGATTGGAAGGTCGCAAGGCATCGGCATCGACCACATTTCCGGACGGATCGATCAGAATAAATCTTGGAATAGAAGTGATATTGAAAGCTCTGATAAAATCGGAACCAAAATTTTTATCGGCATACAGCTGGATTCCGTCTAAGCCTTTCTCTTTTACGAAGGTTTTCCACTTGTCGTGGTCTTTGGCAACATCAGCGGAAATGCTAACAAAAGCAATGTTCTTTCCTTGGTTGTTCTTGTTCAATTCTTTCAGAAACGGAATTTCGGCGCGGCACGGACCACACCACGTTGCCCAAACATCGATATAAACATATTTTCCTTTTAAACTTTCGAGAGTCGTTGTGCCGCCGGCTGCGTTTTCGTAATCGAACCCTGGTGCTTTGCTGCTGTTTAATTTTTTGTGAGCCCGTATTTCATCATAATATTGTTGCATTCCTTTGGTACTCCCATCGATTTG
>JBBRXW010000063.1:0-9148 GCA_038238295.1 Flavobacteriales bacterium
CCCGCTCTTTTTAATTTTATTTCTGATAACTGCTACGGTTTCAGGTCAGAAAATCTTTGCAAAATTAGTGACCACTCAAAACGACACTATTAATGTCACCTTGAAAATTAATTTATGGTCAAGAGACGTACAATCATTTCAAGAAAAAGTAGTCGTTATAGAAAATGACGGAACAAAAAAAGAGTACCTGCCTAAAGATTTAAAATCTTACAAAGTAAAATATAACGATAAAATTATAGAATATGAAAGTGTCGATGGGAAAATTTTTGCGGAACTGATGTATTCCAATCGTTTGAAACTTTTGAAATTTATTAAGTTTAGCTATAATGCTTCTGTTAATTACTATATTATTGAGAAACCGAATAATGGTAAAACCATCTATATGGAAGCGATAGGATTGAGTCGCCTAATTTCGAAAAAGACAATTTTAAGAGAAATATCAGATTGCCCTGCGACTATCAATAAGGTAGAAACGAATGAGTTGAAGATAAATGGAGAAAATGGAGTTATAGAGTTAGTAAAAGATTATGAAAAAAATTGTTTTTGATTTACTAAAAAAGCGGCGTCAAATGTAAATGTTATATTTTAAAATAATATAAATTCCGTAAATTTGAAATACAAATCTTAAAAATTATGGACAGTTTTAATTTATCCGAAGACATCAAAGTAATGTATATTCCCGCCACCCATTTCCCTGAAGGTGTTGAACGGGCGCACATTCAACTGCATGCAATGTTTACTGAAAAATCTGGAAGGCGTTTTTTTGGGATTTCATGCCCGGATAAGGATGGTGAAATTATCTACAAAGCTGCTGCTGATGAAATGGAATCTGGGGAAGCTGAGCGACTTGGACTCAAAACTTTCGTTATTAAAAAAGGAAACTTTCACAGTTTTTTTATCAAAGATTTTATGCAGGATGTTGGAAATATTCGCGAAGCGTTTAAAATCCTGTTGGCCCAAAACGACGTTGATCCTAATGGGTATTGCCTCGAATGGTATATCGGCGATGCTGATGTGAAATGCATGGTTCCGATTGACCAGGATGATTTGCATTTTACAGGCGCAAATACTGCAAAATTTTAATACCGATTTCTTATAAAAAATCCCCATAGTTACTTATGGGGATTTTTTCTTTTACTTACTCAAATACATTTTTCGTCTCGAATACAATTCATAGAACTGGTCGTCTTTCAGATCATCAATAAATAAAATACTTTCTCCTGTAGATTTCATTTCCGGACCGAGTGCTTTATTCACATTGTGAAATTTACTGAAAGAAAAAACCGGCTGCTTGATCGCATAGCCTTTGAGCTGTGGATTGAATTTAAAATCCGTCACTTTATTTTCGCCCAGCATCACTTTCGTGGCATAATTTACATACGGTTCCCCATAGGCCTTCGCTATAAATGGCACGGTTCGCGACGCGCGTGGATTGGCTTCGATGATATAAACAGTGTCGTCTTTAATCGCAAATTGAACGTTGATTAAACCAACCGTTCGCAATGCTAAAGCAATTTTTTTGGTATGGTCTTTAATCTGTTGCATCACAAATTCACCCAAATTGAATGGTGGCAACGTCGCATTCGAGTCACCAGAATGAATTCCGCAAGGTTCGATATGCTCCATGATTCCAATGATATACACATTTTCTCCGTCGCAGATGGCATCGGCTTCAGCTTCAATCGCACCATCTAAATAATGATCAAGTAACAATTTATTTCCTGGTATATTCTTCAATAAATCGATAACATGTTCTTCGAGTTCCTGTTTGTTGATGACGATTTTCATGCCTTGGCCGCCGAGCACATACGACGGGCGAACGAGCAATGGAAAATCTAACACATCCGCTAAAGCAGAAGCCTGGTCAACATTCTCTGCCATACCAAATTGCGGAAATGGAATCTTTAATTCGGCTAACAACTCGGAGAATCGTCCGCGGTCTTCGGCTAAATCTAACGCATCGAAGCTGGTTCCTAGTATTTTGATTCCATAACGATCCAGTTTTTCAGCGAGTTTCAAAGCGGTTTGCCCGCCAAGCTGAACAATCACGCCTTCGGGTTTTTCATGTCGGATGATATCGTAAATGTGCTCCCAAAAAACAGGTTCGAAATAGAGTTTGTCGGCGGTATCAAAATCGGTAGAAACCGTTTCGGGATTGCAGTTAATCATGATGGTCTCGTACCCACATTCTTTTGCAGCCAATACGCCGTGAACGCACGAGTAATCAAATTCGATTCCTTGCCCAATACGGTTGGGACCCGAGCCCAAAACGACCACCTTCTTTTTATCGGAGACGATGCTTTCGTTGTGAACATATCTTTCCCCGTTTGGCAGCTCAATTTCTGCTTCAAAAGTCGAATAGTAATACGGCGTTTTTGCGGTGAATTCCGCCGCACAGGTATCGACTAATTTGTAAACGCGTTTCACGTTTTGTTCTTCACGCAGTTTATACACTTGACTTTCTAAACAACCTAACATATGGGCAATTTGACGGTCTCCGTAGCCTTTTTGTTTCGCTTCGAGGAGCAATTCTTTTGGAAGCGTATCGACTTTATATTTCGAAATTTCTTTTTCTATCAAGTATAATTCTTCATATTGTTTGAGAAACCACATATCGATTCTGGTAATTTCGTGGATGCGCGATAATGGAATTCCCAATTGAATGGCATCATAAATCACAAATACCCTGTCCCAACTTGCGAAAGTTAACTTCTCAATAATCTGCTCGTAGTTTTTATAACTTTTTCCGTCTGCACCCAAACCATTTCGTTTGATTTCGAGTGATTGGGTCGCTTTGTGCAACGCTTCTTGAAACGACCGCCCTATGCCCATGACTTCACCAACCGATTTCATTTGTAATCCCAAAGTTCTGTCGGAGCCTTCAAACTTGTCGAAATTCCAGCGTGGGATTTTAACGATGACGTAATCTAAAGTCGGCTCGAATAAGGCAGAAGTCGATTTGGTGATTTGATTTTGGAGTTCATCGAGATGATATCCCAACGCCAATTTTGAAGCAATTTTCGCAATCGGATATCCTGTCGCTTTCGACGCCAAAGCGGACGAACGCGAAACCCGTGGATTAATTTCAATGGCAACAATATCTTCTTTATCGTCGGGCGAAACAGCGAATTGCACATTACAACCACCGGCAAAATTCCCGATAGAACGCATCATCAGAATCGCCATATCTCGCATTTTCTGAAATGTCGTATCGGATAACGTCATTGCCGGCGCGACGGTAATCGAATCTCCGGTATGAATTCCCATTGGATCCATGTTTTCGATAGAGCAGATGATCACCACATTATCGTTTTTATCGCGGAGTAGCTCGAGTTCATATTCTTTCCACCCGAGCAAAGCCTTATCAATTAAGACTTCATGAATGGGAGACGCTTCTAAACCGCGTGTCAATAATTCGTCGAAATCTTCTTTTTTGTGAACGAAAGCAGCTCCGGTTCCACCCAAGGTGAATGACGGGCGGATAACTAATGGAAAACCAAATTCTTGCGCAATTTCTTTTCCTTTAAGGAAAGATGTTGCGGTTTTGGCGGGCGCTGCTCCTACTCCAATTCTTTCTAATAATTGTTTGAACTGTTCGCGGTCTTCGGTGATGTTGATGGCATTGACATCGACACCAATAAGTCGTACATTGAAATCCGACCAAATTCCTTTTTCGTCTGCTTCGAGACACAAGTTCAAAGCGGTTTGTCCGCCCATCGTCGGCAGAACCGCATCGATTTGTGGATGTGCCTTAAGGATTTCGATGATGGATTTGGTCGTCAGCGGCAATAAGTACACATGATCTGCCATCGTTGGGTCGGTCATGATGGTGGCTGGATTCGAATTGATTAAGATGACTTCGATCCCTTCTTCGCGGATGGAGCGCGCTGCTTGGGAGCCGGCATAATCGAATTCGCACGCTTGTCCGATGACGATGGGACCGGAACCTATGATTAGGACGGATTTGATGGAGAGATCTTTTGGCATTGTGTAGTTAGTTGTTGTGTAGTTAAATAGTAATTTAGTTGGTGTTTGTTGTATCCTATTTTTAGCCCCGATTGCAATGGTTATCCTTTTGTGGCGATGTTCGCCGCAAAAGATAATAATGGAAAGCGGGAAATAGCTCCGAAAAAACAATAAAATATTTCACGACAAGATATAAAAAAAGGCGTTACTAAAAAATAGCAACGCCTTGATATTGATTTTTTACAATCATTATTTTTTGTGTCTTGGTTCAGAAGAAACCGTTAATTTATGTCTTCCTTTAGCTCTACGACGAGCAAGCACTTTTCTTCCATTTGCAGAAGCCATTCTGTCCATAAATCCGTGCTTATTTCTTCTTTTTCTTTTCGATGGTTGAAATGTTCTTTTGCTCATTGCTTTGTATCTTTAAAATGGTATTGAATCTGATTGTGGGTTCTCTAAAACCGAGTGCAAATATACAAAGTCTTTTTTTTCTGGCAAGTAGTTTTATAAAAATATTTTCAAATCCTTTTACTATCTTTGGGCACTCAAAAAAAACACATTATGTTTCATAGAATTATTAAGTTGATTTTCGCCGGATTGATCATTATTACCGGTATCTGGCAAATGACGGAAGGCTATATCGGCAATGGGATTTTCCTGATTTTAGTATCGATTATACCTATTTTTCTGTATTATAAAAACGAATTTATTTTATTGGCTTTCCTAAGGTTGCGCAAACAGGATTTTCCAGGCGCGCAAAAATGGCTGTCGTATATCAAAAATCCGGAGACGGCGTTGGTTCGGAAACAGCAAGGCTATTTTAATTACCTGCATGGCATCATGTTGTCGCAGACCAATTTGATTAAGGCGGAGAAATATTTTAAAAAGGCGATTGAATTGGGTTTGAATATGGACATGGATTTGGCCGTAGCCAAACTAAATTTAGCCGGTGTAGCGTTGACCCGCCGACGAAAGCTCGAAGCAACCAACTTGTTGAACGAAGCCAAAAAACTCGACAAACAAGGAATGCTCAAAGAACAAATCACGATGATGAAAGACCAGATGAAGAAGATGTAACTGCTTCCATTTGGCTATCCTATTTTACCGTTGATTCGCGAATCAGTGGTTTTTTTATTTTGAAATCCATGCTTTTATCAACATGTTTTCAACACGTTATTAAAAATAATGTGTTGAAAACTTTTTTATGTGGTTTTTTTGTTGTTAAATTTGATTGCTATTAATCCTCAAATCAACTGCTTATGAGATTAATTCTACTTCTTTTAACATCATGTCTTGCTTTGACAACCGTCAGTGGACAGGAAAAAGTAGCTTCTTTTTCTGATGCCATTAAAAGCAACATCAAAAAATACAATTCACAAACTGACATCGAATTTGAAAAGGGCAATATTGAAAAAGGCAATGCTTTGTTCGATTCGTTGGTACAGAACCACTTGGTTGGATCGCGTTTCGACGATTATTCTTTTAAATGTGTCAACAGCCGTAAAGTGAAGTTGAGTAAAATCAAAAGACCTGTTTTTATCATTACCTATGCTTCTTGGTGCGTAATGAACAAAGGAGAGATTCCGGCCTTGAATAAACTGGCACGTAAATATGATGAAGACATTCAATTCGTAGTTGTCTTTTGGGATGTGAAAAGTGACGTTAAAAAAATTGCCCGCCAATTCAATACCCACATAAAAGTCTGTTATGCTAATGAAGCGTATAAAAATGATGAGAATGTTGTCGCTACTTTAAAACATTCACTGGGATTCCCAACTTCCTATTTCCTAAATACTGAATTGGAAGTGGTAGACATCAAACGAGGTGGTGTTGCCATACCACCACGAACAGGTTTTAAGAAAGCATTTGAAATGAATTATACTGTTTTCAATGACCGCCTGGTGAGTTTCTTAAACAAACGGGAATCGATTGCAGAGCGATTGGCGGATAGCAATTAAATAAACATTAATTTTAAATAAAAAAGCGCCTTTACAGCGCTTTCTTATTTTAATATCCACTTAATGGAATTTCAATTTCGTATTTTTTCCTGTTGAGATTGGTTAGCTTTTTATCGCGAAGCCATGGGTTGTGGATTTTCAGAATCTTATAATTAATGCCTTGCGATTTGGCAAACGTCGCGAGATCAGTAATCGAAGAATCGACACTAATCAGCTTGGTGGGCAATATGGGATACAATTCTAATGGATCAATGATAAAACCATATTTCTCTGGGTTTTTCATGATTTCTTTCAAAGCTAGAATTCGGAACACATAGCGCGAAGTTTCATCATTAAGCAGCAAATCATAATAATTGGAAACTTTTTGTATCTCGATTTGTTTCGTAACACCATTCATACCACCATTATAGGATGCCGCCGCTAATGTCCAACTCCCGAATTTCGCTTTCGCATCAAGCAAATATTTGCAGGCCGCTTCAGTAGATTTTTCGAGATGGTAGCGTTCATCAATGATATCATTAACTTCCATTCCTTCTTCTTTTGCGGTTATCGGCATAAACTGCCATACGCCTCTAGCACCAGCGGGAGAAACAGCATTAACCAAAGCACTTTCGATCACCGCAAGGTATTTAAAATCGTCCGGCACACCATAGCGTTGCAATATCGGTTCGATAACCGGAAAGGCACGATTGGCCCTTTTTATTATTAACAATGTGGTCGCATCTAAATTGGCATTGATTAGTAATTCCCGATCGAGACGTTCCCGGACATCGCTGATCTGTAACGGTGTAGACTCACCGGCAAAGTCGATACTGGTTGGGAAATACGTCGCTGTCCCTTGATGGGTAATCGTATTCTTCTTTTCTGTAGAAATGCCGTACATCAAAACACCGCTGGTTAAAACTACCGCGCTGATTATTGCTATTTTTTGGATCCATTTCATTTTCTTTCTATTTTTTTGATTGTAGTAAAAATACAAAAAACGCTCTATTTTATTGGTACTGATTCCGTATAATTTTAGGAAGATTTTCATTCAACCAGTGGTATTTATTCAAAATCATAACGTGGGTTCCGCCTTTGACGGGGATACAATTGGTAATATTTTTTATTGGAAAGACGCCATCCGCATCGCCATGAATATGAATCACGTTTTTGTCTGCAATCGTTCTTTTCCACTGCACCATTTGTTCAATGGCCCATTCGAGATAGGTTTTGTCGCGCACCGACAAATATTTTTGATACAATTTCAGCCTGCTTTCTATCGCAGTACCAAAAGTGAATTTATGCAATGTTTCGATATTTTGCAACAGCGCAGTCGGCATTAATTTATACGCTTTGGTCGATTTTACGATTTTCATCCTCAATGGTAATTCGAGATTGGTTTTAACACTCGAAATAATGATCAGTTTTTTCAGATTTAAAAACGCTGCCATTTCCTGAACGACAACTCCACCGAAGGAAACGCCAACCAATACGGCATCGTCTTCTTTTACAAAAGTTGCCATTCGTTTTGCATAGGAAGCGAGCGACTCTTTTTTTTGTGGCATCTGCCACTCTAACAAGTGCATCTCGAAAGTCGACTCCGGCAAGTGTATGCGTTCGAAAATTGCGGAACTCGCCGCTAATCCGGGCATAAAATAAACATGAATTTTCTTCATAGTAGACAGCTCAATTTTGAGCTAAATTTAATTTATTAGTTGGAACCACCCTTTTAAAGCGTTAAAAATTAGCAGTAAATTATGAACTGTCTGATGCTATTAAAGGTAATGCGCAATAATCGCCGAAAATGAATTGATTTTGGTTATATATGCCTTATCTTTGTAGGCTCATTCTTCAACAGATTTAAGTCATCGAATTCAAACTCATTTGACAGAAACACTAAATACAATTTTACTATGGAAGCAACGATCACAATGGAAATCAAGGACAATACCTTTGCCCGTCAGTTTGAGACAACGGTAACAGAAGGCCTAATTTCAGTAGAATATTCTTTCCAGGAAAAGAAAATATTTTTGACCAAAATTAATGTTCCCGATGGTTATGCCGATGAAGAATTCACTAACGAATTATTGAAGAACATCATGACTATCGCTTACGAGCGTAAGTTGAAAGTCGTTCCTATTCTTCCTAAAATTGCATTGTTCTTCAGAAAAAACACCAACTACAGAGATTTATTGCCCCCTGGCATTAAGATTTAAAATGAGAAAGGTTTTATTTTTATTCACCTTATTATGTTGTCTTAGTTCCAACGCTCAACTTCTAGGCCCACCACCACCGGGATGTCGTGAGCTGACACTAGTTGATGATGACAATGATGGTTTTGCACTATTTGACCTCGATGCTTATTTCATACAATTCAGAAATGATGCACTAACAACCGCAAGCGGATTTGATTTGTCTGGTTATCTGATAGAATTTTACCCTTCTGAATTTGATTATAATCAGGGAACAAATTTAATTACTACCTCCTCTTACACCAATATTGTCAGTCCAGAGCAAACGTGTTATATGAAATTGATTTATTCTGGAAGTGGACCAATCTACAATCAGAATGATCTTGCATATTATTTTACCTGTCATAAATTAGTAGTAACTCCTGCATTAACAACTGCTACCAATCAGAGTCAGCATTTATTGTGGGTCTACCCGAATCCAGTTTCAAACATTTTATATGTTCAAGCCAGTAGTCAAACTGCTTTTTCAATTACTATTTTTGATTTAAACGGAAAGCTTTTAATTGAAAAACAAAATGCTGCAACAATAGAGGTATCCCAACTTCAAAACGGAATTTATCTCGTAAACATAGCATCCGATGGAAAACAATTTTCTCAAAAAATTACGGTT
This sequence comes from Flavobacteriales bacterium, assembly GCA_038238295.1. Lineage (GTDB taxonomy): Bacteria > Bacteroidota > Bacteroidia > Flavobacteriales > Flavobacteriaceae > Flavobacterium. The sequence goes on from JBBRXW010000063.1 coordinate 8,769, forward strand.
GCCCGTTAAATTCAATTGCTAAAAAAAAGCCGCTCCCAAAGGAAAGCAGCGTTTTTATAAACCGGTTTAATTCGTAAAATTTTGTTTTTATTTTTAAACTACGACATTCAAAAATTCCATTCGTACACATCCATCATCATCAATATTCGTTAACATTATTTCGTGCAACGTATTGACCAATTCCGGATTCCAAGGCGTTTTTACTTTGACATAATTTTCGGTAAATCCATGAATATAGCCTTCTTTATTTTCGCTTTCAAATAATACGGTTCTTGAAGTTCCCAATTGACTTTCATAAAAAGCCCGGCGCTTCTTCACCGACAACCCGCGCAACATTTTGCTGCGTTTAGCCCGGATATTCGCTGGCACTACATTGGGCA
>JBBRXW010000064.1:0-9055 GCA_038238295.1 Flavobacteriales bacterium
CCCATAATTGCTGATATTTGTGGGATTACACCTGAAGATTGTACATTTCTGAAAAAAATATCCGCATAACCTCCCAACGAACGGACACCTTCCTGAATTCTCGCACCACCGGAATCATTAAGACCAATCATCGGTGCACCAACTTTGAGCGCCATGTCCATGACTTTGCAGATTTTCTCCGCATGGGTTTCAGATAAAGCGCCACCAAAAACGGTAAAATCCTGAGCAAAAATATAGACCAATCTATCGTTGATGGTACCATAACCCGTAATGACACCATCTCCAAAATAGAGTTCCTCTTTCATACCGAAATCGGTAGTTCTATGAGTTACGAGCATTCCGATTTCTTCAAAGGAACCTTCATCCATTAGGTATTCGACACGTTCGCGTGCTGTGAGTTTTTTCTTTTCGTGTTGTTTGGCAATACGAGCTGCACCTCCACCGAGTTTCGCCAATTCAATTTTATCCTGTAATGTTTTTATTTTGTCTTTCATATTTTTCATATTCCAGCTACACCATCGGTAACCTAAGTATTTTTTGATCTTCAATGTATTGTTTTAAAGCGATGAGCGCGGCAATTTCAGCTTCAGTTTCCAGTTGCTTTTTGAGCATTGCTGCATCATAATATTTCTTGACAAAATGCGTATCAAAATTTCCAGAACGGAAAGCTTCATGTTCGAAAACAAATTTCCCAAAAGGCAAGGTAGTTTGCACGCCTTCAACTTTGTAGTCATCAATGGCTTTGAGCATCAACTGAATAGCTTCTTCACGCGTTTTTCCATACGTGATTAATTTTGATAGCATCGGATCATAATAAATCGGAATGTCCATACCTTGTTCGAATCCATTGTCGACACGGATTCCTTCTCCAACCGGCAGCTGATAGACATCCAAATGACCGACACTGGGTAAGAAATCATTCAACGGATCTTCAGCATAGACGCGAAGTTCCACTGCATGTCCATTGATTTTTAAATCTTCTTGTCTCATCGACAACGCTTCTCCACGTGCGACTTTTATTTGCAATTCGACCAAGTCGACACCAGAAATCAATTCCGTTACTGGGTGTTCTACTTGGAGTCTTGTATTCATTTCCAGGAAATAAAAATTATGTTGTTCATCCAATAAAAATTCTACCGTTCCCGCGCCTAAATAATCACAAGATTTGGCTACCAAAACAGCGGCTTCTCCCATTTTTTTTCTTAGCTCCGGTGATAAAACTGCCGATGGAGCTTCCTCCACCACTTTTTGATGGCGCCTTTGAATGCTGCATTCCCTTTCAAAAAAATACAGGATAGTCCCATGGCTGTCTGCCATCACCTGAATTTCGATATGCCGCGGCGAAGCAACATATTTTTCAATAAAAACCGATCCGTCGCCAAATGCCGCAACCGCTTCGCTAATGGCGCGATTCATCTGCGGTTCGAAATCGATTTCGCTTTCTACGACACGCATTCCTTTTCCACCGCCGCCAGCAGACGCTTTTATCAGGATGGGAAATCCGATTGCAGTAGCTGCTTTTTTTGCTTCATCAATGTCGGTAATCGCATGATCGATGCCAGGAACCATCGGAATATTGTATTCCTTCACGGCTTCTTTCGCAGCGAGTTTGCTTCCCATAATATGAATGGCTTTCGATTTTGGTCCAATGAAAATAATGTTGTTCCGTTCTGCTTCTTCAGCAAATTCGGCATTTTCACTCAGGAAGCCATAACCGGGATGAATGGCATCCACATGGAGGGATTTCGCCACTTCGATGATTTTACTTCCCAAAAGATACGATTGACTCGATGGTGCTTCGCCGATCCAAACCGCTTCGTCGGCAAACTTGACATGCGGTGCATTGCGATCTATAGTCGAATAGACCGCTACGGTTTTGATGCCCATTTTCTGGGCAGTTTTCATGACACGGATCGCTATTTCGCCCCGATTGGCGACTAATATTTTTTTCATTTTATTCGAATTCAATTAATAACTCGCCTTTTTCTACGGCATCACCGACTACCACCGCAATCGATTTGATGATCCCGTCACGCGGGGAAAGGAAACTGTTTTCCATTTTCATCGCACCGAGAATCAACAGGCTGTCATTTTCTTTTACAACTTGCCCTACTTTGACATCGATTTCGAGAATTAATCCGGGCATTGGCGCCTTAATAGCATTGACTTGCTTGGCAGCACCCACGTCAAAGCCCATCGCACTAATCCGCTGGTCTAATGCGTTGGAAATTGACACCGTATAGCTGGTGTTATTGACTTTTACGGTATATTTTTTTTGATTGAAATCCGCTTTGATGATTTCGGCTTTGTAGGGCTGATGATTTTTCAGCACATGAAATTTAGACTCTTCGGTACGCACAGCATCTAGAGTTTTGAGATCGCTTTCCGATAGATCAAAAGCATGCTGATTATTGACCGAAAGCTGGAACTGTTCCTTCATAAATTTAATTTTAATGGAAGTAAATTTATGAAAAAGGAAAGGGATTTCCATCGAAAAAAACCAATTAAATTGCTCATTTGAAATATCGGAATCTTGAACGAATAGGTATCTTTATCCAATTAATAACTCAAAACCGCTGAATAGTAAATTGAATCCTTCTAACCGAACACTTCAGCTATTTGTCCCTTAAGTTTAAACCGCAATTGAATCGCCTGTCAATCAATCGGTTAGTTTTTTTTATAAAATTAATAAACCGTTTTCTCGTAAGATATTGATAGGTTTAGAATACCAGAACAATTCGAAATCGTCGAAAGTCTTTTCGAAATCGGTTTTTAATGTAGTGAAAGTCACTTTTTTATCTGCGGAAACTGCTACTAATTCTAATGTCGATAACAACCAAATGGCTTTTTCCTTTTCTGTTGTAATTTCAAAAACGTCTCTTTTGGTATGAAAGATCATCCGCGCCATTTCCCATGAATTTCCTTTTTTTGATTTGGTAAAATAATCGACTGTCGGTTTTCCGCCCAGCCACACAATTTTTGCCGAAGGTTTGGTGTGAAAATCCTCCGCTTCTTCTATTGCTTTGAAAATGAAATCACCCGGAATTGTAGTCTTTGGAATCTGGAATTCGAACCAATCCTGCAGCGGATAATCGAAACAAATTCCGTGCATGAAATTGTAGAGTGATTTCTTCAATCCAAAGCTAAATTGCTCGTGATCGATTCCCGTCGCATCGGTATAATTGATATCGTTGTTGGCAAACGCTCCAATGATTTCCGTGGCTTTCACTACTCCAAACCGCTCCGGATACATCCCGACCGGACTGTGGGCGGTCATCGCAAACTGATGCCAGAAACCGGATTGCAAAACGCCTGCTTCAAATAATTGGCGCACCATTTCCAGGCTATCGATGGTTTCCTGTATTGTTTGCGTCGGATAACCGTACATCAAGTAGGCATGAACCATAACACCGGCTTCGGTAAAATTCCGCGTCACTTTGGCTACTTGCGCAACGGTGACGCCTTTGTCTATCAATTGAAGTAAGCGGTCAGACGCCACTTCGAGCCCACCAGAAACCGCAACGCAGCCCGAAGCTTTCAACAGCAAGCATAAATCTTTTGTGAAGCTTTTCTCGAAGCGAATGTTCGTCCACCACGTGATGGTTATTTTTCGTTTCAGAATCTCCAATGCCACTTCCCGCATCAATGCTGGAGGCGCGGCTTCATCGACAAAATGAAAACCACTTTCGCCGGTTTGCAACATCATTTCTTCGATGCGATCGACCAGAATTTTGGCAGCGATGGGCTCATATATTTTTATATAATCGAGCGAAATATCACAAAACGTGCATTTCCCCCAATAGCATCCGTGCGCCATCGTGAGCTTATTCCAACGGCCATCGCTCCACATCCGGTGCATCGGATTTACGATCTCGATAACGGAAATATAGCGATCTAACAACAAATCGGAATAATCAGGTGTACCGGTTTCGCTTTGTTTGTAATCGGAACGGAGCGTATTATTTTTATAAATTACTTTTCCGTTTTCAAGGACAAAGGTGCGTTTGTATTCTTTATCAATTTCGTCAGTTTGTAGCGCGTTGTATAACAATTCTACTGGAAGTTCGCCATCATCGAGGGTGATGAAATCGAAGAATTCAAAAACGCGGGCATCGGCTAACGAGCGCAATTCGGTATTGGGGAATCCGCCGCCCATGGCAATCTTCGTTTTGGGAAAATGCTTTTTTATCCATTGGGCCGAGCGAAAAGCGGCGTATAGATTGCCCGGAAAAGGAACTGATATCAACACTAGATTGGGTTCGTGTATTGCTATCTTTTCTTTTAAAACTTCGATGGAAATAGTGTCGATATAGGTGTAATCATTGTGAAGTGCTTCATATAATTCATCGAAAGAATTCGCACTTCTGCCCAACCGCTCGGCATACCTACTGAAGCCAAAATTTTCATCGAGGCAATCGACTATAAAATCGGAGATATCTTCAAGGTATAATGTCGCCAAATGCTTGGCCTTGTCCTGCATTCCCATCGATCCGAAAGCCCAGTCTACTGCTTCCAATTGTGCAAATCGTGATGCTTCGGGAAGCAATTCTTCCTGACAAATCTGCATTGCCAATGTTGGGTTTTTACCTTGTAGAAAAGCGATGACGGAATCGATAATTCTGATGTATTCTTCCTGTAGCGCAAGAATTCTTAGGGAGTTTTCGGAAATATCGAGCTTGTTTTTTGAAGCATTTCGAAATAGATCCTCCAATCCTTTTTTCGAAAATAATTTCAGAATAACTTCGATACCCAGATCGGCTTGCACCGAAGGAATGCCTTTAGTATTGAGGAAACCTTTGATATAAGCCGTTGCCGGATAGGGTGTATTCAGCTGGGTGAAAGGTGGCGTTAGTAAGAAAATGTTTTTCAATGCAATAGGTTTAGTAGTATCCATAACTGCCATTCGATTGGCAATATTACCACTTAAATATTAATTGATAAACTTCTGACTGCACATTAAATCGTCCGTCTTCAGGAATATTTAATTAAATATTTATAATCGTACTAAATACCTTTTGCTATTTATTTAAAAATAAATGATTCCGAATTTGGCTAAGAACATAACTTAGTTATATTTGTTACGTTAATTCCGAATTGATGAAGTATTCTATCGTAGTTTTTTTTCTATTTTGTTGTGTTTCAGTATTTGGACAAAACAAATCTGAAAAGATAGCGGACAAAAAAACAAGTTCTTTTTATAGTGCCATAAAGTTTGAAGACCACAATGGTCATTTGATTACTGACTCTATTCAGCGAAGCTCTTATATTTTAAAAAAACAACACTATAGCAATCGATTTGTTCCTAAATCGAAGTTGCTTATAGCGGCAGTTCCATTATGCACCAACGGTAGTTTTGAGGAATTTGAAACCATTGCCGGTAGTAATTATTTGAAAGATTTTCAATATTCTATAGGAGAACCTTTGAATCCTATTCAGTGCAAGTCAGTCAACCAGCCGGCAAACCTCAACATCAAGCAATACGATCCGACTGACTTCAATTTGATGGCTTCGACCGTACCCGCAAATTTTTTAGATGAATATATTGGCAATATCAATGGTTTTGATCAATATGTTTTGAAACTTAATTTTAAACATCAGGATCTTTCAACTTTGGGTATCGTACAGACAAAACGTTTTAAAACGAACAATGAAACCAGTATAAAATTCAATTATAAAGCCGTTTTGCAGAGCATCACCGATGGGGACCATTTTGAAGAACAGCCCTATTTTAAAGCCCGGGTAGTGAATAATGCTGGAGTTGTCGTCAGTGAATTTTGTTTGATTGGCGATCCTACAAATTGCATTTTTTCGCAGGCTCCCAATTTAGAAGCAGGCAGCGTCGTACTATATAACCCCAATTGGCAATCCGGCCTCTTAGACATTTCTTCGATTCCCAATAACCAGGAATTCACACTAGAATTTATGGCATCCCGATGCGGATTAGGTGCCCATTTTGGCTATGCCTATGTAGATGATATCTGCCTTTGGCATTCGAATGAGAACCTGCAGGGAAGTATTGAACTCGATCCTTTGAATAAACTTTGCCCAACCTTGCCATTGTCTGTTTGCGGATCATTCACTTTACCTAATTCGGGAGGGATTTCTGCTACTGTTACCACCATCACTTTAAATGTATATGATGCTGCGAATGCTATAGTTTATACGTCACAAGTTCCTACATCGTTAGATTTAGCAACCCACCGGTTTTGCTTTGAACTGAATACCGTGAATTTGCCGGATATCAACACGGGAACTTATAATGTCGGCGCTACAATCAGTTTTGGCATCGTCCGAACCGACTGCAATGGAACCACATTTAGCTCCGTCAGCGATAATGATGCGAATCCTGGGTGGGATATTTGGTTTTTAAATTGTACCAATTGTGCCATCAATCTTCATACAGCGGATTTGATTTTGTGCGATGCCGATAAAAATGGCAGGGAATTTTTTGACCTAACTTTGGCCAATTCATTAGTGGTGGCAGATACAACCGGATTGACTTTCACATATTTTAATACCGTAGCGGATGCTACAAACAACACCAATCCTATAACCGATTTTTTGCATCATGATAGCGGCAGCGCTACTTTTTTTGTCCGTTCAACACTGGTTGATCCGTGCTATAAAATCATACCTGTCCGGCTCGTTGTAAAAAATCCAACAGCATCGATATCCGGAATTCTTAATGTTTGCAACGGCAGTACCGTATTGACCGCATCGCAGGGCAGCAGTTATTTATGGGCGGACGGAACAGTTACGCAAACTACTACGGCGACTGCAGTCGGAACCTATACTGTCGTGGTCACGGATGAAAATGGTTGTACTGCTAATGGTTCGGTAACGATTCTTAATAACCTCATCGCTGTGCAACCTACCATTATAGTAACACAGCCCACTTGCTTTGTCAGTACAGGTACCATTGCCATTACTTCTCCAGCTTCACAATATAGTTATGACAATGGAGCCACTTGGGTGACCAATTCATTCATCGATCATTTGGCAGTTGGGAATTATACCGTCAAAATTAGGACTGCGGCAGGTTGTACTTCGTATAGTACTACTATCAATATCATCCCGTTTTTATCTTCATTCCCTGATTGTGATATTGTCAATCCAACGTTTTGTGGCGGATTCGGAAGCATTACCGTTCTTACAACAGCGACAATGTATAGTTTTGATGACGGGGTAACCTGGACGACTAACAATACGGCAACGAATCTGCCGTCTGGGACTTACCTTGTCCGGGTAAAGGATACTTTTGGTTGCATATCCAATTACAATAGTGTGTTGCTAAGCAGCGAATTTTTAGCAGACCCTTTGTATATCAAAAATAATCCATATTGTGGCATGTCAGGCGGAATAGAAATTACAACTCCAGCGGCGCAATACAGTTTCGATGGCGGTATTACGTGGCAGGTATCGAATATCATGAACAATTTGGTTAGCGGCAGTTATATTATTAAAATAAAAGATTCGCAGGGCTGCACTTCTCCCAATGTGTATGTTTATTTGACTGATTTACAGAATTCCTATCCTGATTACGACCTTTCGGATGCCGGTTGCGGGGTGTATGCCCGCATTACTATAACCACTCCTGGAGATTTTTTTAGCTTTGATGGAGGTTTGACTTGGGGAACCAACCCAATAAAGTCGAATCTAACTAGTGGTGCCACTTATAAATTGAAAGTACGAAAAGGGCTAACCTGTTCTTCAAGAGTAGAGTATGTTACTATTTATAGTTATTTCCACGCGATTCCAACGCCCACCGATTATGCGACAATCGTGTGCGATGCTTTGAATGATGGTTCTGAAAATATCGATTTGACCAACTATAATTCGAATTTGATTACAAATGCATCAGTATATACCTTTAAATACTATACGACATTAGCTGGTGCACAGACGGATAGTGGTTCGACACGAATTAACAATTATACCTCCTGCAACATAAGCAATAGTAACAATACCGTTTTTGTAAGGGTAACTTCTATCGATAATTGTTTCGAAGTAGCGAAACTGCAATTTTCATTTATCGATTCTCCAGTAATTACAATGGATAATGCTTTTCCGTTATGTGAATTTAAAAATGTGGTCATCGATGCAGGTCCTGGATATGACAGTTATTTATGGACAACCGGACAAATAACCCAGACTATTTCAATCACCCAGCCCGGGGACTATTGGGTTATTGTGACAGAAAACCACGGCGCATTAATTTGCGACTCACGTAAAGATTTCAATATCTTTTTGTCAAACCCGGCTACAATTACTGAAGTGAAAACATCGGATTGGACCATCGAGGACAATATCATCATCATCAATGTAACCGGATTGGGGAATTATGAATATTCTATTGATGGGGTTACTTATCAGGATAGCAATCGCTTTACGAATCTCAAAAGCGGCGATTATAAAGTATTTGTCCGGGATAAAAATGAATGCGGTATCGTTGATCAAGATGTATTCCTACTGATGTATCCTAATTTTTTCACCCCGAATGATGATGGCTATAATGATACCTGGAAAATAAAATTCTCGGAATTTGAGCCCGGACTGACGATAAAAATATTTGATCGCAACGGAAAATTCATTAAACAATTGGGGAATATTCACGGATGGGATGGTACCTATGAAGGCAATGCTCTTCCTTCCTCCGACTATTGGTTTTTAGTATCTCGACGCAATGGCAGAGCGTATCGGGGGCATTTTACTTTGAAACGATAAAACAACCTCTATTGTCTTCTAAATGATTCTTTTATAATTGTTAATAGTGATAATTGGTTCAGATAAATAAAATAGTACATTTGCCTGAATTTAGATTTACCCGCCAATGAAATCCGTTTTTTGTATTTTATCATTGCTTTTTTATTCCGTGATTTTCTCACAGGAAAATTGCAACAATGGAATCGATGATGATGGTGATGGCAAAATCGACCTCAATGATCCCGATTGCATCTGCAATACCGGCGCCATCACCTCGATCATTCCCAACCATTCTTTTGAAACTTATTCCAGCTGCCCGACGAATTTCTCGACACCTGGCGATGATGAGTTA
>JBBRXW010000065.1:0-9008 GCA_038238295.1 Flavobacteriales bacterium
CGATATCGAATGTGATACCATCATCAATAAAAAGAGTAGTGTAATTTTTTTCATGATTTAGGGATTTTAGACAATGAATACTTGGTTGGAAGTAGTAGTATTTAATTAATCTTCGTTTGCCAATGCAGAGCTTTTATCTTCTACAGGAAGGTTGACGGCCAATCCCTTATCGTTGATCATTGTCATATTTAGCGTATCCAATCGTGCAAGATTTTTAGAAACTAAGCCGCTAAATTGATTGTACGAAATGTTCATTTCTTTTAGATTGTTCAATTTTTCCAAATCGAATGGCACTTGACCATCCATATTGTTTTCAAACAAGCTTAAGTTTTCTAAAGAAGATAAGTTCGCAACTTCTCTTCCCAATTTTCCTGTTAATTTATTGCTGTTCAATAACAAAACTTTCAAGGATTTCATTCCATAAACTGAAGTTGGAATGTTACCAGTCAATTCATTATTAAATAAAGACAATGTTTTTAGTTGTTTTAAATTACCAATATTTGCCGGAATTTCTCCTGAAAGACGGTTCATAAATAACTCTACAGAAAGCAAAGCAGTCGCATCACCTAATGAAGTTGGTATTGCACCTGATAATTTATTGAAGGCTAAGTTCAGTGTTTTCAATTGCTTTAAGTTTCCGATGGTCGCCGGAATCAGCCCTGAAATGTCATTTCTAAATAACTTCAGGTTTTGCAAATACACTAAATTTCCTATTTCAGCAGGTAATTTCCCTACCAAGTGATTTCCGGAAAGATCTAAAGCAATTACTTTATCATTAAGAACCTTTACGCCATACCATGAGTCAACAGGCGTACTTAAATCCCATTTGTTCGTCCACTCACTTCCATTAGTCGCTTTGTATAATTTTACAAGCGCTTCTTTTTCTGAAGAAGATATGTTTGCCATCATCGATGCAGTTGCAACAAAAGACAATAATAAAGTAGCTATGTTTTTCATAATAAATGTATTTACGTTTTATTGATGGTGTAAATGTAGAGGTGTTATCGATAATGAGCAAATAAAATCGATGAAATGCAACTTTTTAAAAAAATTTTATATATTTTTCTTACAAATATATTGAAACTGAAAATGCTTTTAGTCTATTTACATCTTCAAATTAAGTGTGTTTTAGAATGAAAACGTGGGTATAAATAGTTTTTGAATTAGAAAAAAAAGTACATTTACTCTACTAACAATAAAAACAAAACATTATGGAAATTAACTTTTTAGCGCTTTTGGCGGCGGCAGCTTCCACTTTAGTAGTCGGATTTATTTGGTATAATCCTAAAGTATTCGGTACAATATGGATGAGAGAATCCGGAATGACAGAAGACAAAATGCAGGGAGCCAACATGGCGTTGATCTTTGGGATGTCTTTTGTATACGCTTTCTTTATAAGCTTCATTTTGCAGATGGTAACCATCCACCAGTTTGGTGCGCTGGGTATGGTCGGAGGTGATCCATCGATTGCAAAACCATCGTATGCTGCATTCATGGCAGATTATGGCAGTGCGTTTCGTACTTTTAAGCATGGCGCTTTGCATGGCTTCATGACTGGTTTATTTTTAGCTTTGCCAGTTATCGGCACCAATGCTTTGTATGAAAGAAGGAGTTTTAAATATACTTTAGTCACTGGAGGTTTCTGGATCGTTAGCTTCATGATCATGGGCGGCATCGTATGTGGATGGCAATAAAATTTGAAATGGAAATAATACAATCCCATCTGTAGATTCAGATGGGATTTTTTTGTTTATACGGCGGTTCAGTATTAGTTAAATAAAAATTAACAAAACGCTCTTTCCGCCTGAATTAGTTAAATTTGACTACTAGCTTTATTGATTTGAAGATTTCCTATACTTTCAAAATTTATCATACAGTGACACAACTTCCTGCCACCTGGGATGTCATTGCCGTTAAGAACATTTTTTTGTCGGCTCCTTATCTTGAAGTTTTGGAAAAATCAGCGCCTTCTAACATGGACTGCCACTTTATCGGGTTGTTTGATGGCCCGGAACTAGTAGGAATTGCGCTTTCCCAATTTATAGATCTCAACAATCTGCAATCCTTTGGCAATCGAGATCGCTGTCTGAAGACCATCATGCGAAATTTTGTCTTTAAGAATTTCGCATCACAGGTTTTATTTATCGGAAATAATATGTTTACCGGGCAAAATGCTTTTGCTTTTGCGGATAAAAGCGATCCAGAAGCGCTTATGTTCGCGCTTAAGATGGCGGGGGCAGAATTAAAAATTGGTTATAAAGCAAAAGGGAAGAAAGTGCATCTCACTACTTTCAAGGATTTTTTTCCTGAAAACAGGAAACTATTTTCGATTCCGGAGCTGCAGCATTATTATGAATTTTCTACACAGCCGAATATGATTTTCAAAACTCAGGCCGGCTGGAAAACGGAGCAGCATTATGTGGATGCGTTATCGAAGAAATATCGAGACCAATACAAGCGTGCTCGGAAGAAAATTGTCGGAATTGAAAAACGTATATTGCTTTTGGAGGATATCATTGCTCATGAAACAACGATTTACGAATTGTATTTTCATGTCGCAAAACATGCTCCTTTTAATACCTTTTTTCTGGCGAAGAATCACTTTCGGACTTTCAAGGAATTGTTGAAAGATGATTTCCTTTTTTTTGGTTATTTTCTGGATGACAAATTGGTTGGATTCAATACGCTGATTAAAAACGGAAATGTGTTAGACACCTATTTCCTTGGGTATGACGATAGCCTGCAACGCGAAAAGATGCTTTACCTGAATATGCTTTATGATAAAATTGCTTACGCTATTGAAAATGGATATGCTGAAATTATCTTGGCGCGCACGGCGTTGGAAATTAAAAGCTCCGTTGGCGCAGTGCCTGTCAAGATGTATGGTTACATTAACCACTCCATTTCATTTTTTAATAAGCATATGCCGCGGATCTTTTCGTATCTCGAACCTGAAACCGAATGGAAGGAACGAAATCCATTTAAGTAATCACTTGCTTCGTACCGGAATGCCTAGCCCGGATGGCAGTGGAAATCCCTTTTTGTTCCGACTGTACCATATTTCAAAAATGATTCAACAAAAAAGATTGCAACGAACAGCCGGATTCGTGCTCCTATAGTACAAACAAACGAGTAAAATCTTGAATTTTATTGCGCGTTTTCTATTTCTAACTGAACCTGCTCCCAGTCGCCGAGTAACTGATCTAGATCTTTCTTTTTCTTGTTGTAGGCCATGAAAAAAGCGGCGTCCTCGAGGTGCTTATCATAATTGGAAGCGAGGGCTTTATCGTCATTCTGGATGTCGATTTCCAATTGTTTGATCTGGCTTTCGATTTTGCTTAGGCGGTTTTGTTGTGCCTTTCCTTTCTTCTGATCTTCGTACGAAACTTTGGAGTTTTCTTTTGGTGCTTCCTTTTTGATCGTATCTTTTTTCTCGACTTCCCGCATGTTTTCGAGGTTGCGCTGCTCTAAGAAATAGTTGATATCGCCGAGGTATTCTTTTATTTTCTGGTCCTTGAATTCGTAGACGATGTTCGACATGCCTTGAAGGAAATCCCTATCGTGGGAAACCAATAGTAACGTGCCTTCAAATTTTTGCAATGCCGCTTTGAGTACATTTTTAGATTTGATATCGAGGTGGTTCGTCGGTTCATCCATCAGCAACACATTTATCGGTTGCAGCAATAGCTTGCATAGTGCCAGACGGTTGCGTTCGCCGCCGGAAAGCACCTTGACTTTCTTCTCGACATCGTCGCCGCGGAACAGGAACGAACCGAGCATGTCGCGTACTTTCATACGATTGGTATCGGTCGCGGCATCTTCCATGGTTTGTAGCAATGTGATTTCACCATCGAGGTATTCGGCTTGGTTTTGGGCGAAATAACCAACCTGAACGTTGTGTCCCAATTTGATATTGCCTTGAAATTCAAATTCATGGACAATCGCTTTGATGAATGTTGATTTTCCCTGGCCATTTTGTCCGACGAAAGCAATTTTACTTCCGCGTTCTACGAGCAGGTTGACGTCTTTCAATATTGTTTTGTCACCGTATTTTTTGGTGACGTTTTCGGCTTCGATGACTACTTTTCCGGGAACTTTCGAAACGGGAAAGGAAATATTCATGACGGAATTATCGTCTTCATCGACTTCGATACGTTCGACCTTGTCCAACTTTTTGATCAGCGACTGTGCCATCGATGCTTTGGAAGCTTTGGCGCGGAACTTCTCGATCAGTTTTTCAGTTTCTTCTATTTTCTTGGCTTGGTTCTTTTGAGTCGCCAATTGTTTTTCACGGATTTCATGGCGCAGTTCGAGGTATTGGGAATACGGTTTATTGAAATCGTATGCTTTTCCGAGAGAGATTTCGATGGTGCGGTTCGTCACATTATCCAAAAACATTTTATCGTGTGATACTATCACCACTACGCCCGGATAATTTCGGAGGAAGTTTTCGAGCCAGATGATACTTTCGATATCGAGGTGATTCGTTGGTTCATCGAGTAATAAAATATCATTATTCTGTAAAAGCAGTTTCGCCAATTCGATACGCATCCGCCAACCGCCGGAGAATGTTTCCGTGAGGTTATTGAACACTTCGCGTTTGAACCCGAGTCCAAGTAGAATTTTCTCCGTATCGCCTACATAATTATAGCCGCCGAGCAATTCAAAACGGTGCGTGTAGTCCGATAGGTCTTCGATGATTTGGGAATAGGCTTCGCTTTCATAATCGGTTCGAGTAACTAATTGGTGGTTTATTTCCTCTAATCTCTTTTCGACTTCTTTGATATCAGTGAATGCTTGGTAGGCTTCATCTAGAACGGTTCGACCTTGTTCGAAATCGATATCTTGTCTTAGGAAACCAATACGGACTTCTTTTTCGGTGGCGATGCTTCCGGAATCCGGAGCGAAATCCTTTGCCAATATTTTGAGCATGGTCGATTTTCCAGCGCCATTTTTTCCGACAAGACCGACACGATCTCCAGCTCCCATCCGGAAAGTTACTTCTTCGAAAAGATAGGTTCCACCAAAGGAAATCGACAAATTATGAATGTTTAGCATAGTTTTATGACTTTTGTTTCAAAGGAGTCTGACTAAAGAATACCTTTGTCAAAAATTTTTGCAAATGTTAAAAAAAGGATCCAAACTAAATAGTATTTTAACAGGAAGTTGTCCGAGATGTCAAAATGAAAGTATGTATGTCGACTCCAACCCTTTTCATTTCACGAAAATATTGAAAATGCACGAGCGTTGCAGCCATTGCAATTTGAAATATCAACTAGAGCCTTCATTCTTTTATGGTGCTATGTATGTGAGTTATGGTTTAAATGTCGCGATTGGTATCGCGGTCTTTATGGTTACTTTTCTTATTCTGCATTGTAGCCTGAAAGTTTCTTTCCTAGCTATTATTGCGATGCTGATTTTACCTTATCCATTGGTATTGCGCTGGTCCCGAAACATTTATATTAATATGTTTATAGCTTACGATCCGAATTACTAGCTATTTTATATACCTTCTGATATCAATTTCACGTTCGATGGGCATTGCGGTTTCGATATAATCAAAAAGTCGTTTTGCCATAGCTGGACCTAGCATTACGCCACGAGTACCCAATCCGTTGAGAAGATGGACTTGTGAATGATTAGGATGAGTCCCTATTAAAGGTTTTCTATCTCTAACCGTAGGACGAACGGCGGCATATTGATTGATGATTTCAAAATCACAACTGATGACTTCCTTTAGTTTACTTACTAATTCCAGTCGGGCTTCTGTAGTTGTCAAATCGGATTTATCGGTCCAGTTGTAAGTTGCACCTATTTTGAATAAATCATTTCCTTGCGGCAGTATGAATATGCTGGTGTTGAGTATGGCGCTTAAGTTTAATAAAGGCGCTTTAATCAGCAATATTTCACCTTTGGCCCCGTCTAATGGCAACTCCTTAAAAAAGGGATTAGAATGCATCCCAAAACCTTCTGCAAAGATGATATGTTTGGCTTTGATGTTTTTGTAGCCAACATGATTCCCAAAGATTTGTAATTGGTCATGATAAAACACTTCTGCGGAAAAGAGGTTTTGTTGTTGCAGGTACTTTCGATATTCCTCTAGCAACAACGCGACGTCGATATAACCGGTACTATAGACCAGACCATAATCAAAGGGAGAATCGATACCATTGAATTTATCGGTTATTAATTGGGTCGATAAGTAAGGCTCCAACTCTTTTTTGTCGCTGGCTGAGAACCAGTTGTTCTGTTCTTCGATAGAAAAAAACTTTCGTAGAAGAGGAATTCTGTAATTGAGTTGACTGTTTAGTTTTGCTTCAATTCCGGTATAAAAAGATGACATTAATTCCAATTGTTCTTCCGCTTCCCAAACAGAAGTGAAGCGTTTTAATACTACTGGATTATAGATTCCTGCAGCCACTTTTGAAGCACTACGCGTATTGCCATCTAAAACAAAAATTGTTTTGTGCTGTTGAAGTGCTGTTTCAGCGAAAGCGATTCCTGCCAATCCAGAACCAATAATTAAATAATCGATCATTTTTTAAAAGTAAAAAAAAACTCCTACCAATGCGGTAAGAGTTTTTAAATGTATTTTTTTTATTACTTAGTAATTCCACATGTCCTGTTCAAAGTCGCGAATTTTGTCTTTGACGCGTTCGGATTCTAACAATTGCATTTGTGCATTTTCTTTCATGTACTCAGCAATTTCCCTGTCACCGTAGACATTTTCTTCCTTATATATGACGCCGTTAAATCGACGTGCATTTAATAAGTCATCGAAGGTAATAGGCATCGCGGAGTTTCTATCGTTGAAGGCATGGTTCTCATGGAGGATGTCTCGTACTGCTGGGAAGTAAACCCAAAACAATTCAATGTAATCCTGTTCCTCTTTACCAACCGTATATACATCGGGAGTAACCGGGCATATACCAAGTAATCTATATTTTAATTCACTTTGACGCTTATCAAAATACCAATATCCTTTAATTTTGTAATCCGATACATCAATCGCACCTAAATCGGTTCTAACAATATACTGCGGATCGATAGTGATTCCGGCATTGAATTGTTCTCGACCTGGGTCAGTAGTATCTATTCTAGTTAATGAAGCATCAATATCTTTCAATGTTTTTTTAGTATTGAAATAGCTATCGGTATATACTTCTGTTAGTTTACCATCTTTCATCGCTTTTGTCAAAACATCATATAATGATCTTCTGTCTTTACCAATGTTAGCAGTATCTATAGGATAGTATAAAGGGAAATTGATTCGTTCATCTAAATCGATGATTTCCCAAGTTGTTTTTCCCATCAATACATCTCTGTCGTGCACATAACCATAAGGTAATGGCTTGTCGTTATCAGAGATTAATTGCGCAGCGGTCTTTTTTCCGATTTCAGAGGGAACTTTTGCATTAAGCAAGTTTGACTGAGCGAAAGAACTAAAACCAGCTAAGGACAATACAACGATTAAAAAATTTCTATACTTCATTTTTCTATAATTAAGTTATTTAAGTAGGTAACGTTCTAACTTAAATTATTATTGTACTTCAAAAATTACTGGTGCTGTTCTAGGTAACATATAGCTACCTGCTCCAGAAAGTTTGGTTTTGATTTCGGAAATAGTCACCTGATCACCTCTTCCAGCTTTTGAAAGTACCGCTTGACATTGCGCATTCAATTTATTGCCTTGAACAACCACAGTAGGTTGTCCTGCAACTTTTAAATTAAATCCAACAACATCTAAACCAACTTCAAAATCGAAATCTACTAACTTAGCACCAACTGTAGAAACTTGCAAGCTTGATTTAGGTCCTTTTACGACACCCATCTCACCTCTGATTGTTCCAGTTGGACCAGGAATACCCTTAATTCTGAAAGTTTTCTTATCAGAAACAGGTTTTCCATCAGGTAATTTTGCAGTAACATTAATTGTTAATTCTGTACCTTGTCCGGGTCTGATTTCGTATTTACCAGGTTTGCTACCTCTGGACATTCCAGGCGCGCTAGCTGTAACGTTATTATCAGAAACTCCTGCGAACGAAATAGTCATAGGATTTACAACCCCTCTGTAGACCACATTCATTTTATCTGCAGAAATTGTAGCTGAATTAGGTCTAGGCACAACAACGTAGTTTCCTTTAATTGGCAAACTTACTACTTTACCGTTTTCATCAAAATTAAATGTACCAGTAATATCATGTTCTCCAACAGCGCCTGCACCGAATGAGAAGTCAGCTTGACCAGCAGTAGCTTTTACCGACTGTCCATTTACAATTACCGATTTTGCAACCAAATCCGGGTCGAATTTACCAAGAATAATTTTTCCTTTTACAGCTTCTCCTTGGAAGAAGGCCGTTTTTTCAGGAACTACAATTGGTTGGTATTTGGTAAGTGAAGCCGCAGCAACAAGATCAGATTGAAACATTCCTGTCATAACATCACTTTCTGTTGCTTTAATATCTGCTTGCAATTGTGTCAGTTTAGTAACAGAAGCAATTAAAGGAAAGTGATGGTAGTTATAATCCAACCAAGGTAATTTAGCACCTGCTTTTTCAGAATATACAGCATCCGTAGCAAATCTCGTTTCGATATTTTTCATTTCAGAATCTGCAATGGCACTACCGCCAATTGCTTTAATCTTACCTGCATATCCTTGTATATAGCCTAAGAATTTTTTAGCTTCTGCTGATTCTCTATCGCCAGTATAAAACATATTGTCGATTTCATCACTTTTATCCATTTGTTCACATGGATAGTTGCCTTCTTTATCTTTTGGGAATTTTGCTGTGATTTTAGATTTGATTCCTTCTAAATAATCGCTGAACTCTTTAGAGACTGCTCTGATTTTTATGACCTTATCTTTTTTAGCGCCATATATTCCAGGCTGTTCAGACGCTTTTTGAGCTAATTGCTGGAACGAACTAGTATTACGTGTATCGGTAATAGAATTCGATTCTGTGATTTTTTTATCTAAAATTCCAAATGCAGATAATACTTCTTTGGAC
>JBBRXW010000066.1:0-9003 GCA_038238295.1 Flavobacteriales bacterium
ACCGCACCATATTTTTAATGCGGCGGCTTTCAATGCCGTTAATGCCTATAAATGTGAAAGCGTTTTTTACCTGATTTTTAAAGATTCGAAAATACGACTTGGAATCATCTTCGGATTGCGCGATAATAAATTGGTGTCTCCATTTTCGGCCCCTTTCGGTGGATTTGAAGCCGCCAGTGAGGACATTCGCCTGCAGCAAATTGATGCAGCTTTAATAGCTTTAGAAGCTTGGGCAACAACCAAACATTTCATTGGGATGCGCATCGTTCCGCCTTCTTCTTTTTATGCGCCTAATTTTTTGAATAAGATAAGCAATTGTTTGTTCAGGGCAGGATATCAAAGCAATAACATCGAATTGAATTATCATTTTTCAACCGATAAACTCGACGAGAATTACGAAACATTACTATGGTATAATGCTCGAAAGAACCTCAAAAGAGCCACCAACGCGCAGTTGTATTTTGAAAAATTAGACAACGCCAAAGGCAAAGAAGCCTACGATGTCATCTCGCAGAACAGAAAAGAAAGAGGCTTCCCGTTGCGAATGACCTGGGAACAAATAGCAGAAACGATGACGGTCATTGCCGTTGATTTTTTCGTAGTAAAAAAAGAACAAATCAATATCGGAGCCGCACTTATTTTTCATGTTGCCAAAGGAATCGTACAGGTGGTTTATTGGGGCGATTTGCCGGAATTTTCGGAAAGCAAAACGATGAACTTCCTGTCATACAGTATATTTCAATATTACAAAAGCCAGAATATTGCGATTATCGATATCGGACCATCTACTGAGGATTCTATTCCAAATTACGGTTTATGTGAATTCAAAGAAAGCATCGGCTGTGCTATCAGTATTAAAACAGAATATTTCAAAAAACTAGCGTAATGTTTGTCGTCAATCCCGATCCATTTTTATTGCCGGCGTATAGGATTAGTCCATTCAAAACGGAGCATGTCGCAATCAATGCAGCGTTGCCAAAAGATGATTTTGCGATTGGTTATTTCGATGAAAAATTCGGAACTGGGAACTGGCAATTCACGCTTAACGGACGCGAAGCCATTCGTTTGGCGCTTGAAAGTTATTCATTGCATAAAAGCGATCTGGTTACGATACTAACCACTTCAGAAAATTTCTATATCAGTTCCTGCGTCACTAAAGAAATAGAAAATGTTTGCCGCTGGAACAGAGAGATTCTTCCGGAAACCAAAATCATTTTCGTCAATCATGAATTTGGCTATCCACACCCTCAAATGGATAAAATTATAGCCACGGGATTGCCGGTTATAGAAGATTGCTGCACGACCTTTTTTAGCCAGGATACTGTTGGAAGCATAGGGAAATATGGCGACTTTTCCGTATACAGTTTCCCGAAGTTTTTTCCGCTGCAATTGGGCGGTTTGCTCGTTTCCAATTCCGTAAGAAAAGCAAATTCTGGACTACTTTCAAATAAAGAAACCCAATACATTCAGAATGCCGTATCTCATTATCTGAGGACAGCAACAGCTAGTTTACAAAAGCGAAAAGAGAATTTAGAGTATGCTTTTTCCCATTTTTCAAAATTGGGATTTACACACAGGTTTGAAAATAACAAAAATTATGTACCTTCAGCACTCGTTCTGAACAATAATTCGATTATCAAAGACCTAAATGCCTTAAAAATTTTTCTCGCCAATAACGGAATTCAAAGCAGTGTTTTCTACGGAGAAGATGCTTTCTTCCTGCCCAATCACCAAAATTTGACTTACGAAGACTTGGATTATTTTATGCACCTCATTACAATTTTTATTCACCTTTAAATAAAAAGAAATGTACGATCAGAATGATTACCAGTTAAATTACGAAAAGCTCACCTTTGAGGACAAGCTTCGCGTATTTAGGATGCAATACATTGTCGATTATATTGCGGATATCAAGTCTAGAAACATACTCGAAATCGGTTGTGGCAATGATCCTTTATTCCTTTATTTTGATGATTTTGAAATGATGGATATCGTAGAACCGGGGAATCTTTTTTACGAATCGACAAAGGCAAAAATCGGCGATGACACCAGGATTTCGATTATCAATGGATTCATTGAAGATTCGCAAATCGATTTGAATCATAAGTATGATATTATTCTAATCGGTGGATTCCTTCATGAAATTGACAACCCTGAAGAGGTCTTAAAAACGATTAAAAAAATCACTACGCCCGAAACAATCGTAATTACGTTCGTCCCTAATGCCAATTCCTTCCATAGATTATTGGCTTTAGAATCAGGGATTATCAAATCAAATTACGAGTTTTCTGAGAACGACAACCTTTTCGGAAGAAGGAATATTTTTAATGCCGCTTCGATTTCAGCCTTGTTCGCGAGCTGTGGCTATCAGGTGATAAAAACGGATTCGTATTTTATTAAACCCTTTACTCATCAACAAATGGAGCATCTTATCGATACTTCTTTCTTCAGTAAAGAAATTTTATCGGGCTTGTCTAAAATGATTAAATACATTCCAGATATGGGATGTGAACTCTTTTTAGCAGCCCGTAGTATTTTTTAATAAATTTCAATAGCTTTTAAATAATACTGTAAACAATAGTTTTAGAGTGTTAAAAGACCAACAAACCAAATTACATTATGATCACATCAAACATTAGCTTAGGCAAAAACATTAAAATTGAAAAAGACGCGAGCATTAATAACGTAAAAATAGGCGACAACAGCAGATTAGCCGGAAGGGTAAAAATATTCGGTTCTGAGAAAAATATTTTAGAGGTTGGGCAAGGCTGTTATTTTGCACTGAATTGCTTTATTGAAGGATTCAATGAAAAAGTGATCATTGGCGATTACGTAAGTTTCGCTCCGAACGTGCACTTAATTTCGGGTTCAGGACCCAATGCATCTTTAAAATTACAAAGGGTTTTTCCTATAGTAAAAGGACCGGTAACGATTGGAGATCATTCGTGGATTAGTGTCAACAGTACAATAATGCCGAATGTTACCATCGGGAAATACTGTGTTGTTGCGGCGAATAGTTTCGTAAATGATTCTTTTCCGGACTATTCGGTTATCGGTGGAGTTCCGGCAAAACTAATTCGATCTCTAACCCCAGAAGAAATAGAAAAACTGCATACCAATGATTAAATTTTTAGATCTTCAAAAGATCAATGCGCAATATGCCGCCGAACTCAAACAGGCTGCCTCTGACGTCATTGACTCGGGTTGGTTTTTAATGGGTGAGCGATTAAAAAGCTTTGAAGATACATTAGCATTATATATTGGAATTCCCCATGCGATAGGTGTTGCCAACGGTTTGGATGCCTTGCGGCTGATTCTGAAAGCGTATATCGATATGGGAATCATGACAAAAGGCGACGAGGTGATTGTTCCTGCAAACACATATATCGCTTCGGTTTTAGCGATTACTGATAATGAATTACAGCCTGTTTTGGTCGAGCCTGATGCGGTCACTTACAACCTCAATCTTGACTTGATCGAGAAAAATATCACCAGCAAAACCAAAGCAATTATGGTGGTGCACCTATACGGTCAGGTTTGTTGGAGTGAAGGTTTACGGGATTTGGCTAAAAAATACAATCTGAAAATTATTGAAGACAATGCACAGGCTATTGGCGCAGCATGGAACGGAATAAAAACCGGTGCTCTTGGAGATGCTGCTGGTTTTAGCTTTTATCCCGGAAAAAACCTTGGAGCTTTGGGTGATGCCGGGGCTGTAACGACTGGTGATTCGGAATTGGCAGAACGCATCCGTGCACTGGGAAATTATGGTAGTCGGGCCAAATATATCAATGAATTTCAAGGGCTCAATAGTAGGCTCGATGAAATTCAGGCCGCATTTTTAGAAGTAAAATTGAAATACCTCGATACCGAAAATCAATATCGAAAACAATTGGCCGCTTTGTACCTTAATGGAATTAAAAACCCAGACATTCAATTACCAGTACCAAATAATACGGCGTTCCAACACGAAAATAATCCGGAACATGTCTGGCATTTGTTTGTCATCCGTCACGCGAAAAGAGATCAATTGCAGGAATACTTGTTGCGAAATGGTGTTCAGACATTGATACATTACCCGATTCCTCCAAACAAACAATTGGCTTACAAAGAAATGAACCATCTCGATTATCCTATTACCAATGCAATTCACAACACCGTTTTGACTTTGCCATTGAGTCCGGTAATGCCTAAAGAAGATGTTGAAAAAATAATTGCGTTGCTCAATAATTTTTCGACGCAATAATAAAAGTGGAAGTAAAAACAACCCATTATAAATCGATATTCAAAGCCACTTCCATTTTTGGAGGTGTACAGGTTTTTAATATACTCGTTACTTTAATTCGAAGTAAAGCGGTAGCCTTGCTCATCGGAACTGCCGGAATGGGTCTCAATGGTTTGTTTATGTCGAGCCTGAACTTAATCAAAACCATTTCCTCATTAGGGGTTTCTGAAAGTGCCGTGCGCGATATTTCGAAAGCACATGCCTCGGGAGACACCAATCAAATCGGGATTACATTCACCGTGTTCAAGCGCTGGATCTGGATTACAGCGGCTCTTGGCATCGTATTGACAATTGCTTTTTCCCCGCTTTTGAGCCAGTTTGCTTTCAGCAATACGGAGCATACGATTTCATTTATCTGGTTGTCTTCTACCTTTATCTTTGGAGCATTAACCGGTGGCGTTTACGCCCTATTGCGCGGAACACGACAAATCAAATATTTAGCGCAGGCGAATATATTTGGAGGAATTGTTGGGGTTGTAGTGGCATTGCCCATCTTTTATTTTTATGGTATTAAAGGCGTGGTGCCTGCCATCATCATTACTGCCTTTGGAAATTATTTGGTGTCGCTTTATTTCAAAACCAAAATCAAATTCGAAAAAGCCGACATCAGTTGGTCCGAAACATTTATCATTGGAAAACCAATGGTGCAATTGGGAATCAGCCTCACCGTCATAAGTTTGTTGGCAGCGGCGGTGGCATTTGTACTGAATGCATTTATTTCAAAAACCGGAACTTTGTCCGATGTCGGACTCTACAATGCAGGGCTAGCGATTGTTGATGGCTATGTCGGAATGGTCTTCACGGCAATGGCAACCGATTATTTTCCGCGATTATCCGGAATTATCAATGATGACAACAAATGGAAACAACTAGTCAACGAGCAAGCAGAATTGGTACTAATTATTTTGAGTATTGTACTGGTTTTATTGATATCCACAACGCCGATATTGATTCGCGTTTTATTGAGCAAAGAATTTTTAGCCGCCCAAGATTTTATTTTTTGGTCGGTTTTGGCCATACCTCTAAAAGGCTTGGTTTGGGTTGTCGGTTTTATTATGCTAGCCAAAGGCGACAACAAACTTTTCTTGACTATCGAAATTATAGCCAATCTTATTGTATTGCTTTTTAACTTGTTTTTCTATAAGTTCTATGGATTAAACGGATTGGGTATTTCACTGTTAGTCAGCTATATTCTTACAACGATTATGATGTTTGTAGTGATTAAATTACAATATGATTTTAGATTTCCCAAAGAAGTTTTTAGCCTTTTAATTAAAGCAATGCTATCTTTATCACTGTGCTTGATATGCATCAAATGGCTCGGATATCCTAATGCTTATTTTGCTGAATTTTTAATTGTAGTGGTTACAATTCTTTATAACCTATCTGAATTGAATAAGAGGATGAATCTTAAAGAAGTCGCTTTAAAATTGAAATCGAAAGTGATCAAAAAATGAGATACTTAAAAATTGCTTCAAATGTATTTCGTACAGTTTTAAAATTGAATGTATTCAAAACTCTTTATTTTAATTTTAAAGTGTTGCCTTTCTACAAAGCCATTCGATTGCCATTTCATTTTTATGGGAAAGTCATTTTCGAAAATTTGACCGGAAAATTTACTATTACAACTCCAACCGTTCATTTTGGAATGATTGTGTTTGGGGTCAAAGACGAAATTGCCATTGCTCTTACTATGCCAACGCAAATCTATAATTCGGGAACCATCGAGTTCAACGGCAATGCCTTGTTTGAAAGAGGAATTAAAATTATGGTATGGAATGATGCTACGTTAATTTTTGGAAAAACGTTTTCTCTAGGGAGTTTGTCCAGAATTATTGTATTTCGAAGAATGCGTTTTGGGAATGAGGTTTTAATTTCATGGGAATGTCAGTTTTTTGACAGTGATTTTCATTTCATTAAAACAAATGAAAATAAAATTAAAGACAACTGTGGCGACGTAAATATTGAAGATGGAGTATGGATTGGTACACGGGCAACAGTGTTAAAAAACACAGTTCTTCCCAAAAATACAATTGTTGGAGCGAACTCCCTTTGTTCCGGAAACTATTCAGAAAAGTATGGTGAAGGGATTTTACTCTCTGGAATTCCAGCCAAATTAGCCAAAAAAGACATTGAATATTTGAAAGATAAAAAACAGGAATTAGAATTGTTCCAGTATTTCAAAAATCATCAAAATAGCGAAATTAATTGGAAAAATTAGTGACCGTTGCTGTGGCAACCTATCATTCTTCCCCTTGGATTGTTGAAACCCTAGAGAGTATCTACAACCAGACCTATCCGAATCTCGCGTTGGTGGTTTCTGATGACTGTTCTGCTGATGATACGGTGGCAATTATCAGAGATTGGGTGGCACAAGAAAGGGTGCAAAGTCGTTTTCAAAAAGTTCAAGTGATTACCACTCCCGTGAATACTGGCGTTTCTGCCAATTGCAACCGTTGTCTAGAAGTGACGCCTTCGGATTGGCTCAAGTTCTTGGGAGGCGACGATATCTTGTTTCCGAATTGCATCGAAGATAACATGGCTTTTGTTGATGAAAATCCAAAAGCTAATATTATTTTCAGTCAAATTATGTTGTATCAAGACCGCTTTGAAGAAAAGAATTATATGAAGACCACGCCGGAACAATTTCCGGAAAATCTAATGCGCGACGCTCTTGATGCGAAAGACCAATACCAATTGTTGCTGGTTTCGGATCGGATTCATTACACGCCTTCTTTCTTTTCAAAAAAACAAGCACTGCTCAAAGTCGGGGGCTATGACGAGTGGAACCGAATGGTCGAAGATTACCCGATGTGGTTGAAGCTGACCGCTTCAGGAGAACGACTATATTATTTTCATAAAGTGACCGTCGGTTACCGCATCCATTCGAAAGCGATCAATAATGTAGGCGATAGCGTTTTGTTTAAGCCCTCATTATTCAATGCTTTCGAAATCCGTAAAAAAACCGCACATCCTTTTTTGCCATGGGAAATGGTCGCTTCAGAGCATTACATACATGGGATTTCAAAGTTTTTTCAAACGATGGGGTGGAATAAAAAAGCGGGACTCTATCCATTTTTATATCGATTCGGTTGCTTCTACGGCAATCCGTTCTATTATTTTTATAGCATTAAAAGAAGGATGCCGTCCCATAAAAACAACTTGTTTTATTCTTAAAAATGCGTTTAAGTATTATTATACCAGCGTATAATGTGGAAGCTTACATTGAAAAATGTATTTGCAGTCTACAACAACAGGACTTAGATGCTTCCGAGTACGAAATTATCGTCACCAACGATGGATCGCCGGATAAAAGCAGGGAAATAGTAGAAAAGCTTCAGAAAGAATTCCGCAATATTATACTGATTAATCAGGAAAATCAAGGCGTTTCTATGGCGCGAAATAACGCCATCGCTATCGCAAAAGGAAAGTATGTCCTAGCAATCGATCCGGACGATTATATTCTGCCGAATACGTTACGCCGGGTTTTGTCGCTGGCAGAAAGCAAAGATGTAGATGTTTTTTATTTGGGATTCGAAATCTTCGATCAACAGGGGAAAAGTGTCTGGCATACGAATTATGAAGCGTTGCAAGATAAAATATACAATGGTGTCGATGGGTATTTTAAGCCACGAGGTTCAGCGGTTCGCGACCCGGATCGTTCCGTAGCCATGCTTTACAAAAAAACGATTTTAGATCAGTATGCCATTCGGTATCCGCAAAATGTTCCGTATCTCGAAGACGGTTTGTTTCTCGCCAAAGTATTTGCAGTAGCAGGAAAAGTGGGTTTCGATAACACTTCTTTTTATCAACGAACAACGCGGTTGGGCTCGGCGACGAACTCTGAACTATTCTATTCTGAAAAAGCAGTTCAAGGTTTTATCAATGCAATTAAAGACCTTCAGCTTTTTGATTCGATAAATAATTTTCCTAAGGATCAAAAATTATTAATCAATCATGTCGTAGCCAAATTTACTTTTCTTCCACTGACTTCTTTCATTGGTAAAAAAAGCATAAGTGATTATTTTAAATTCATAAAAAAACTCAAAGCCTTAAATTTGAATACAATCCAAACAGAAGGATTGCGATTAGGATATCATAAGATGGCGGTGATTTTCAATGTAAGTCCATTATTATTTTATATTCATTTTGCTATCAGTGCCAAACTGAAAAATTACCGCCAGAAATAAACGGCTCACTAGAAATAAAACTATGTTATTCAACTCATTTACATTTTTGGTTTTTTTCATACCATTTTTTATACTGTATTGGTTGGTTTTTAATAAAAGCGTCAAGCAACAAAACCTGATTTTATTGTTAGGAAGTTATGTGTTTTATTCCTGGGCAGACTGGCGATTCTCTTTTTTTCTGTTGGGTGTTTCGGCATTCAATTATATGCTGGGGATTTACATCGAAAAAGAAACAAAATACAAACGACTCCTACTTTACATCGGATTACTGCAAGGTATTGGTGGTCTGGCATTTTTCAAATATTATAATTTCTTTATAGACTCTTTTAATGAAGGTTTTCATGGATTAGGAATGAATAGTAATTTGCAAACGCTCAATATCATCATTCCGTTAGGAATCAGTTTTTTTACCTTTCGAACGATCAGTTATATCATCGATATCGACAAAGGAAAAATTGAAGCCACCAAAGATTGGGTCGTATTTTTTAATTATGTATCGTTTTTCCCATCGATACTTTCCGGGCCGAT
>JBBRXW010000067.1:0-8996 GCA_038238295.1 Flavobacteriales bacterium
GGCATATTAAAGTATAATACACCACTTGAAAAACTATGATTCGCGACTTACCGGATTATTGATATTTTCGATACTTTGCGACTCCAAATCATTTTCCGCGAATTTCTGAAGCGGTTGATCTTCCTGAAGGTATTCTTCAGGATTTTTTTTATTGTTATATTTTATCCCAATAGTGTTGAGGATATAGTTTATTCCGCTAGCACCCAGTATTGAGGCGGATAGTATTATAACTAAATTGACAACTGAATTCATATAAAAAAATAAAAATAATACTCGTATGGCAGGTTTCAGCAAAAAATCAGTGACTAAAATACTAATTCTTTAATAAACTTGGTATTAAAAATTCATTTATTTGGTTATTTCAAAAAAGCGCCGTCTACAATAAGTAATTTTACTCCGCCTTTTGATATCGACCGATGCGAACTCTTAGCATCAGAAACTACATACATCATTCCTTTAGATAGTAGAACCGGCTCGCTATTCACCAATTCACTGATGAACTCACCCTCAAGGCAATAAACAATATGTCCTTTCTCACACCAATGATCTGCCTTGTAATCTTCTGAATATTCGACAAAACGTATTCGCAGCCCATCATATTGTATTGTTTGCCAATAGGCCTTACCCGTTTCCCCGGGGTACTCTATTTTTTCGACGGTAGACCAATCCGTTTTTTGAAATGGAATTGCAATCATAATAAGGGTTTATGCCGCAAAGATATAAATTACAATACTTGCATCGGTATTACTTCGAACTTTACAATAAATTTAAGAAGTACCCGTTCAAATAGTGTTAAATTGCCTTGCGTTAAACAACGAAAATTATAAAAAAATGGAGCAAATCAAAATACTTTGGGTGGATGATGAAATTGATTTACTCAAACCCCACATCCTGTTTTTAGAAAAAAAAGATTATAACGTCACGACATGCAATAATGGACGCGATGCTGTAGATGTTTTCGAAGAAGGCAATTTCGATATTGTCTTTCTCGATGAAAATATGCCTGGAATGAGTGGATTGGAAACTCTTTCTGAAATCAAAGAAAAAAAATCCTCGACGCCTGTTATCATGATCACTAAAAGCGAAGAAGAATATATAATGGAGGAAGCGATTGGCTCGAAGATCGCGGACTATCTGATCAAGCCTGTCAACCCAAATCAGATTCTGCTAAGCATAAAAAAAAATCTCGACCATTCAAGACTTATCTCTGAAAAAACGACACTTGATTATCAAAAGGAATTCCGTAAAATAGCCATGGAAATGGCCGTTGTGAGCACTTTTGAAGAATGGGTCGAATGCTATAAAAAATTGATTTTTTGGGAATTGGAATTAGAAAACATCGAAGATCAAAGCATGTTTGAAATCCTTGAATCTCAAAAAGCTGAAGCCAATGCGCAGTTTGGTAAATTCATTGAACGAAATTACGAAGATTGGTTTGAACCAAAAGCGCACAAACCAATACAGTCGCATACGCTTTTCCGAGAGTTGGTCGTTCCGGAGTTGACCAAAAAAGACCGCCCAGTTTTGTTCGTTGTCATCGATAATCTTCGCTATGATCAATGGAAAGTGATGGAAAGCGTCGTCAGCAACCACTACAAATTAGAAAAGGAAGTGCCATACTTTGCGATACTTCCAACGGCTACACAATATGCCAGAAACGCAATTTTTTCAGGGCTGACACCATTAGAAATGGAAAGACAACTGCCGCAATACTGGAGAAATGATGTCGAGGATGGCGGGAAAAACCTTTTTGAATCGGAATTTCTGGAAGCGCATCTGAAACGTTTGGGATTGAACATCAAACAGGAATATTTTAAGATTACCAATCTCACGAATGGAAAAAAACTGGCGGAAAACTTTAAAGCATTAAAGGATAATAATCTCGTGACTGTGGTGTATAATTTTGTCGATATGCTTTCACATGCCAAAACTGAAATGGATGTCGTCAAAGAACTTGCCTCAGATGATAAGGCCTACCGATCGCTAACCTTGAGCTGGTTTAAGAATTCACCGCTTTTGGAAATCATTCAGCAGGCACAAAAAATGGGTTTCAAACTGATTATCACGACCGATCATGGCACTATCAATGTCAAAAACCCATCGAAAGTGATTGGGGATAAAAATACCAGTTTGAACCTACGTTACAAAACGGGCCGAAGCCTTACTTATGAAGATCGCGATGTATATGCTGTAAAAGATCCGAAGAAAATCGGTTTGCCTGCCATCAATATGAGTAGTTCATATATCTTTGCCAAGAATGATTTTTTTCTCGCATATGTGAACAACTACAACCACTACGTTAGTTATTATCGCAATACCTATCAGCATGGTGGAATTTCACTTGAAGAAATGATTGTTCCTTTTATGGTATTCAATCCGAAATAGATTCAAATTTTTATTGACTCATGACAATTACGTTTTCTTTAGACGAAATACATCAGGCTGCACAAAAAATAATGGCACAGAACCCCAAAAAAGTAATTCTTTTTTACGGTGAGATGGGAACCGGTAAAACAACCTTAATCAAAGCATTAGCTAAAAATTTAGGCGTGATGGAGTCTACAAGCAGTCCAACATTTTCATTGGTCAATGAATACCAAACCGATACTGAGGAAGCGCTCTATCATTTTGATGTTTACCGACTTAAAACGGAAGCTGAAGCCTACGATATGGGAATTGACGAATACCTCTATTCCGGGCATTGGTGCTTTATTGAATGGGCGGAAAAGATACCTTCATTGATTCCACAGGAACACAGCGTCATTATAATGAAAACACTTCCAGATGGTAAAAGATCTGTACAATTTCGCTGAAACGAGATTGATTCTAAATACACTTACATCTATTAAAAACTTGGCTACATTGAAGCTTTTTCATAACTTAGACCGAAAATTGAATGTACCACCATGGCTTTAACTCCATTTACCAAACAACAGTTGCTTCCACAGGAAGAAAAACTGGAGATTGCAAGACACAAAAGTGAACTCTTCATTGGCATCCCGAAAGAAACAAGCTACCAGGAACGCCGGATATGCTTGACACCGGATGCAGTCAATTCGTTGACTTCCCATGGTCATCGTGTGATGCTCGAATCGGGCGCCGGAATGAGTTCAAGTTATTCTGATAAAGAATATAGTGACGCTGGAGCTGAAATCACGAATGATCCCAAGAAAATATTTAGCTGCCCGATGCTGCTCAAGGTGGAACCATTGACGATGGAGGAAATCAAATTAGTCAATGCGCAAACAATAGTCATTTCTGCTATTCAATTAAAAACCCGAAAAAAAGAATACTTCGATGCATTGACTCAGAAAAAAGTCACCGCTTTGGCATTCGAATATATCAAAGATGAAGACGGTTCCTATCCCGCAGTAAAATCTCTGAGTGAAATAGCCGGAACCGCATCGATACTTGTTGCGGCGGAATTGATGATTAATAATCAGTTTGGAAAAGGATTGCTGTTCGGAAATATCACAGGGGTCCCTCCTACTGATGTTGTCATTTTAGGCGCCG
Source organism: Flavobacteriales bacterium (assembly GCA_038238295.1). Classification (GTDB taxonomy): domain Bacteria; phylum Bacteroidota; class Bacteroidia; order Flavobacteriales; family Flavobacteriaceae; genus Flavobacterium. Next base: position 3,514 of record JBBRXW010000067.1, read on the forward strand.
GAACTGTTGGGGAATTTGCCGCTAAGACTGCGGTGGGATTGGGTGCGAATGTCAAGGTTTTCGACAACTCAATTACCAAACTAAGACGCCTGCAGAATAATCTGAACCAGCGAATCTTTACTTCTACGATTCAACCCAAAGCATTGCTCAAAGCATTGCGCCGTTGCGATGTCGCCATTGGAGCGATGCGCGGTAAGGAACGCTGCCCAGTAGTTGTCACCGAAAGTATGGTCGAACATATGAAAAAAGGTGCCGTAATTGTTGATGTCAGCATCGATACCGGTGGCTGTTTTGAAACGTCTGAAGTGACGACCCATGAAAAACCAACCTTCATCAAAAGTAATGTAGTGCATTATTGTGTACCAAATATCCCTTCACGGTATTCGAAAACAGCATCGCTATCCATCAGCAATATCATCACGCCCTATCTGCTTCAAATCGCAGAAGATGGCGGTATTGAAAGCGCCATACGCTGCAATAAAGGACTGAAAAATGGTGTGTATCTTTACCATGGAATCCTAACCAACAAAGCAATTGGAGACTGGTTCGATTTGCCAGATAGCGACATCAATTTAATTGTGTTTTAAAACAACTTTAAATTACCTTTGCCAAAAAAATAAAATGAGACTACGACATCGTTTCGCGTACTATTTGATTGGATTTACAATGGGGTTGTTTTTTGTAACAGCAATATTTATCGGCAAAGACACTCGATGTAATTATTTCCCAAATGCGCGCGTTCTGAACAACCTGCGAACCAAACCTTTTCAATATTCTGACAAAGCAGTTGTAATACTTTCACAGGGTTGGGTAGATAGCACCGACATCAAAAACACACTTACTTATGGTGACGTCGATTTTGATCAAAGCAATCTTAAAATAGGAAAAGGAAAACTTTATACTATTGAAGGTAAAACTATTAAAAATCAACCTATAACGCTGAAAGTAATGAATTACGAAGAAAAGGCTGTACTAGAAGATATTCTTAAAAAGAAAATTGAATAGTTTTTCCTAATTCAATTATTATTGAAAAGGCTGTATCAATCGCAATTTAAATAATTTCTGTTGAAAAGTATTTCTTTATTTGAAATTGAAAAATATTTTCACCTTGCGCGATGAAGTGTTTTTTGTTCTATATTTGGTTTTTAAGTGTATATAAACTAAACCAATTGAATCTTCTGAACATAATTATTTGACTTTATGGGTAAAAAATATGTCGTTCTTCTTGGTATTTTACTCTGTAGTTTTTCTTTGAACGCCCAAAACCTTCTTATCAATGGTGATTTCGAAAGCGGCAGTAATGGTATTGGATTTAATATCAACAGCTGCTGCTACAATGAGTTAACTCAGCCTTTCTCAGGAAATACAACACCTGGGAATTACGCCGTAACATCGAACCCGCAACCTATGAATACTCTCGGTTTTATTTCCGGAAATGACCATACCTCTGGCACCGGAAATATGTTAGTTGTTGACGGTACAACCACAGGCGGTTCACAAAGATTTTGGAGAGCCGGTAATAATGGCGGTGGCGTTTGCGGCATGACACTCGGAACTACTTATACGTTTAGTTTTTGGGTTAAATCTGTTTCAACACAAGTAACTAATGCCGCGACACAAGCCAACTTTGGGTATCAAATTATTGGTGCAAACACTATCACATTAGTTTCAGGTAGCAATACTGCTCCGTTACCCGCCGCCGGATGGCAACAAATCGTTTATACTTTTATACCAACGAACAATTGTGTCAACATCGAGATTTGGGACAATAATACCACAATGGTAGGAAATGATTTCGCCGTGGATGATTTTTCATTGACAGCGCCTCCACTACCCTTGTCGTTAACGTATTCATCATCAAATGTATCGTGCCCGAATGCGTCAGACGGAACTATTATCGGTTATGGACATGGCGGTATAACACCCTATCACTTCTTCTTGACGGGAGCCTCAGCAGCCAATAATACCTCAGGAGTTTTTACAGGGCTGGCAGCAGGAAATTATTCGTTAACGATTATCGATTTAGTCGATGCACAACAAATCATCAATAATATTGTATTGACTGCTCCTTTAGATTTAACAGTTAACGCACCAGTGACTATTTGCCCGGGCAATTCGACGATGTTGTCTGTAAGCGGAAGTACCTCCGGTTATACCTGGACCGCTTCACCGGCAGACGCATCATTAACCGCGACCCACAGCGCCACCCCGACCGTTAGTCCAACACAGACCACAACCTATACCGTCACCTCAACGACTTCTTCTTTTTTGAATTTAATCGATAATGGGGATTTCTCATCAGGAAATACCGGCTTCTTAACGGATTACGTTTATTATACACCCAATAATCCTAGCGGCATCCAGCGTGCGTACGGCATTGTCACAAATGCCAATAATTGGGAATCCGGATTCTCATCCTGCACGGACCATACGTCAGGATCCGGTAACATGATGGTGGTCGATGGCTCGTTAATCAATTCGGGGAATGATAAGGTGTGGTGCAAAACCGTTGCCATAATACCAAATCAAACCTATAACTTCAGCTATTGGATACAAACAGTAGCAACTCCAAATTTTGCAACTATTGAGGTCCGCTTTAATGGAGTTTCTTTAGGTGGTGTACAAGCTCCGATAACGACATGCAATTGGATTCAACGATTGTATACATGGAATTCAGGTAGTACTACCTCCGTCGAAATTTGTTTGTATGACATGACTACTGATCTTGCCGGAAATGACTTTGCCCTCGATGACTTTTCATTGGTCGGACCACCGGTCACCTGCAGCCTTTCCAAATCAGCAATCGTAACAGTCGGGAATGCTGTCGTTCCGGACTTTGCGACGCAATTGAATTTATGTTCAGGTATGAAGACTCCGCCATTAGCGACGACTTCTCCGAATGGAATTACAGGAACATGGACACCGAATGCCATCAATAATATGGCTTCCGGAACTTATATTTTCCAGCCGAATGCGAATCAATGTGCGGTACCAGTCACATTGAATGTTGCGATAACTACTGCAACGATAACACCAACATTTGTTTTTGGGACATCCACAACAAGCTGTCTGAGTTCACCTCCCCATATTGTTTTGAGCAACCTTTCCGTTGAAGGAATTACCGGGGTTTGGAATCCAATGTCAGTAGATTTCTCAGTTGTTGGTACAACGGTTTATACTTTTACGCCTGCAGCCGATCAATGTGCAGTAGAAACTACGTTTACCAGTATAGTAACTCCTGATATCATTCCAGCATTTCAGTCGGTAAATCCAATCTGTACCGGCAGCAATTTAGCGATACTTCCGACAACTTCGCTGAACAATATTACAGGTACTTGGTCGCCTCCGCTAAATAATATGGCATCAACAACGTATACTTTTACACCGGCAGCCAATCAATGTGCCGCACCAACGACCTTGCAAATTATAGTAATCCCAGCGAATCTGATACCGGAATTTAGTTTTGGTCCAACGCTAACTATCTGCTACGGAAGTCAGCCGCAAGTCCTTTTTCCAGGAGTTTCCGATAATGGAATTCCCGGAACATGGAATCCCTCTATAATCGATCCTTTTAGTATCGGAACTACCGTTTATACTTTTACTCCGGATCCAGTGAATAGTTGTGCCGCCACAATCCCGATAGCAGTGACCATTTCTGAAGATACCGCGTTTACAGTCAATTCGGGTTGCGACGGAACGGATTTCACTTTAAGTGTTGTTCAAAATAATAATCCCAATACTACTTTCACATGGTATAGTGAGCAGGGTGACATTATTGCAACTACGGCATCGGTTATCATTACAGAAACAGGAGAATATAAAATCGTTGTAGGAAATAATGGCTGTAGTGGTCAGCAAACTATCAATGTCCCAACTGTTTATTGCAAAATTCCCAAAGGCGTTTCGCCGAATACGGATTCGTTCAATGATACCTTTGAGTTGACCAACCTCAACGTAAAAAATCTACAAATATTTAATCGTTACGGCACGGAAGTTTATTCGAAATCGAATTATACCAATGAATGGGATGGCAAAACCAATGGTGGAAAAGAACTTCCAGATGGTACGTATTATTATGTCATTCAATTTGCAACCGGGAAATCAAAAACTGGTTGGGTTTATCTCAATAAAGAAAATTAGTATAGTGTCAAAATTAAAACCATAAAAATGAAAAACAACCTCTGTCTGGCGCTATTAATCATTATCGCCTCTTTCGACGCCAATGCCCAGCAAGACCCACATTATACGCAGTATATGTATAATATGAATGTGATTAACCCTGCTTATGCTGGCTCAAAAGAAAGCTTATCCTTCGGGTTATTGTACCGAAAACAATGGGTTGAAATTGAAGATGCGCCCACCACCTTTTCGCTTTCAGGCTCGATGCCTGTTGGCAAGAATGTTGGTATCGGTTTATCGGTAATCTCTGATGAAATTGGTCCAGTGGAAGAGAAAAATGTGTATGGCGATTTCTCCTATACACTTAATTTAGGAGGTGAACACCGTTTGGCTTTCGGTATAAAAGCTGGAGCGACGTTCCATCAAGTAGGTTTGTATAGCGATATTGGAAACGGCCATGTTCCCGATCCGAACGACCCAGCCTTTTCGGAAGATACCAACAATACTTTTTTGAATATCGGAGCTGGTTTGTTTTACTATACCAACCGATATTACCTGGCGTTCTCGGTGCCGAACATGCTGAAATCCGCGCATTTGGATTACAACGGTAGAAAATACGGATCAGAAACTTCACATTATTTCCTGACCGGTGGTTATGTTTTCGATTTATCACCGACGTTAAAGTTCAAGCCATTTGCACTGGTGAAATCGGCATTCAATGCACCAGTTTCGTTTGATGTATCGACGAACTTTCTCTACAATGAGAAATTCGAGATTGGCGCTACGTATCGTCTTCAGGACAGTTTTGGACTGATGGTGAATTACGGGATCACACCGAATATCAGAATCGGGTATGCTTATGATCATATCATTTCTGATTTGAAAGTTACCACCTCTTCCTCGCATGAGGTGATTTTACTCTTCGATTTGAATTTCCCGAAAAAAGTATCACAATCACCAAGATATTTCTAATATTTAAAGAAACGTACCATGAAGAATCTCTATATAGCATTAAGTTTTGTGATAGCAAGCGCCAGTTTGAGCGCGCAGAACAAAGACACCGAGAAGGCGGATAAATTGTACAACCGCTACGAATATGTAACGGCGGCCCAGGAATACCTGAAATTGGTAGAGAAGGGCAAATCCGACCCCTATGTCTACAAACAACTGGCCGATACGTATTTTAACATGTTTAACACGGCAGAGGCTGCAAAATGGTATGCTAAAGCGACCGAAACCACGCAGGATTCAGAAACGTATTACCGTTATGCACAAATGCTCAAAGCCAATGGCAAATACGAGGAAGCCAACAAGCAGATGCAGAAATTTGCGAACCTTGCTCCGAATGATCAAAGAGCAAAAAC
>JBBRXW010000068.1:0-8992 GCA_038238295.1 Flavobacteriales bacterium
TATTGACCTCGTCTTTAACCAATACTTCTCCTTTAATCTTTATCGCTACCCGTCCGCCCTCAACATTCGTTGCATTCGATTCTACGGTTATCGTTTTCCGGATCGGACCCGGACTCATGTTGTATTTTACATCAATTTTCCCGCTTTTCCCCGGCATAATTGGCTCGGTAGGTTTCGTCGGAACCGTACAACCGCAAGTCGATTGAACGTTGGTAATGATTAGCGGCGCATCGCCAGTGTTTTTAAATTCAAAGGTCCGTAATCCGCTATCGGTATCTCGGTACACTTTGCCGAAATCTACGGTATTGTCCTTCGCAACAAACTCAATCTTAGCGCCCTGAGCCGCGGCAGAAAGAGAAATGCTTATAAAAGCGACTAGTAAAATTATTTTTTTCATGGTTAAATTTTAGTTTTTTGGTTGAGTAAAAATACTTTCTTTTCATCAAAGTACAAATAATTAATTCTTAATTTTTTATAAGGCGTTAATTATTTACTTTTGCAGGGTTAACAAAAAGCATACCAATAGAAATTACCGTATGTCATCCCTAGCACAGTCGAGGGAAGGAGCTGTTTCCCGCTTTCGCCTTTATCTCTCCGTTGCACTCCGAGGATACCGGCTCTATCGGGGCTAGGGCAGACCGTTAATACAATAATCAACAAAAAACAAATTACCAGTCATGACAATTCCAGCACAATTTGATGCCAAGAACATAGAGCAAAAATGGTACGCCTACTGGATGGAAAATAATTATTTCCATTCTACACCGGACCACAGAACACCATATACGATTGTTATTCCACCGCCGAATGTCACGGGAGTTTTGCACATGGGACACATGCTTAATAATACGATTCAGGATGTATTGATTCGTCGCGCACGCCTCAAAGGATTCAACGCTTGCTGGGTGCCGGGAACCGATCACGCTTCCATTGCCACCGAAGCGAAAGTAGTAGCCAAACTCAAAGCAGAAGGGATTAATAAAAACGATTTGTCGCGTGAAGAATTCTTGAAACATGCTTGGGATTGGACGGATAAATACGGCGGCGTTATCCTCGAACAACTTAAGCAATTGGGCTGTTCCTGCGATTGGAACCGAACCAAATTCACAATGGATCCGGATATGTCTGCGTCGGTAATCCGTTCGTTCGTAGATTTATTTAATAAAGGGTATATCTACCGCGGTTACCGGATGGTCAATTGGGATCCGGAAGCCAAAACGACTTTGTCCGACGAGGAAGTTATCTTCGAAGAACAACAAGGTAAACTCTATTTCCTGAACTATAAAATCGAAGGAAGCAGCGATTTCCTAACGGTAGCAACAACACGCCCTGAAACCATTTTTGGAGATACTGCTATTTGCATCAACCCTAATGACGAACGCTTCCAACATTTGAAAGGAAAGAAAGCGATTGTCCCGATTTGCGGCAGAGTCATTCCAATTATCGAAGACGATTATGTTGACATCGAATTCGGGACGGGTTGCCTAAAAGTGACGCCGGCTCATGACATGAACGACAAAACTTTAGGAGAAAAGCACAATTTGGAAATCATTGATATTTTCAACGATGATGCGACGTTAAACAGCTTTGGGTTGCAGTATCAGGGGCAAGATCGTTTTGTGGTTCGTGAAGCAATCTCAAAAGAATTAGAATTGATTGGCGCCTTGGCGAAAACCGAAACTCATTTGAATAAAGTAGGAACATCCGAAAGAACCAAAGCCGTTATCGAACCTCGTTTGTCTGATCAGTGGTTCCTGAAAATGGAAGACTTGGTAAAACCTGCGATCAAAGCCGTTTTGCAAGACCATGAAATCAAACTCTATCCAAAGAAATTTGAAAACACTTACCGTCACTGGTTAGAAAATATCCGCGACTGGAATATCTCTCGTCAATTGTGGTGGGGACAACAAATTCCAGCCTATTATTACGGCGATGGAAAAGAAGATTTCGTTGTCGCAGAATCTATCGAAGAAGCGCTGGTTTTAGCACAAAAACAAACGGGAAATTCACAACTGACAACCGCTAACCTTACCCAGGATGTTGACGCGTTAGATACGTGGTTCTCCTCTTGGTTGTGGCCAATGGCTGTTTTTGGCGGTATTATGAATCCGGAAAGCGAAGATTTCAAATATTATTACCCAACTAATGATTTGGTGACCGGCCCGGATATTTTGTTTTTCTGGGTGGCGCGAATGATCATTGCGGGCTATGAATATACTGGCAAAAAGCCATTCACCAATGTCTATCTTACTGGTTTGGTTCGTGACAAGAATCGTCGCAAGATGTCGAAATCGTTAGGGAATTCACCCGATCCATTAAACTTGATTGATAAGTTTGGAGCAGATGGTGTTCGTGTTGGATTGCTTTTGAGTGCTTCTGCCGGAAACGACATCATGTTTGATGAAGAGTTATGCAATCAGGGAAAATCATTTTCAAATAAAATATGGAATGCGTTCCGATTAATCAAAGGCTGGGAAGTTTCAGATGCGATCCCACAACCGGAATCGTCGAAAGTAGCTATTGAGTGGTATCAAGCCAAGTTGCAGCAAACACTTCTTGAAATAGAAGACCATTTCAAAAAGTATCGAATTTCCGATGCGTTGATGTCGATCTATAAATTGGTTTGGGACGATTTCTGTTCTTGGTTCCTCGAAATGATCAAACCAGCGTACCAGCAGCCTATCGATAAAGTTACCTTCGATAAAGCAATTGAAATGCTCGAAAGCAATCTGAAATTATTGCATCCATTCATGCCATTCCTGACAGAAGAAATCTGGCAGCACATTGCTGAAAGAAGTACGGAAGAGGCATTGATTATTTCGGAATGGCCAAAATTAAAACCTTTCAACGCTACTTTGATTTCAGATTTTGAAACGACTATCGAGGTAATTTCAGGAATTCGTACCATCAGAAAAGAAAAAAATATTCCATTCAAAGATTCAATCGAATTGAAAGTGATCAATAATGATAAAGCGTCGGCTTACTTTGATTCGGTGATTATCAAGTTAGGGAATATTTCTGATTACGACTATGTAACCGAAAAAGTCGACAGTGCGTCATCTTTCCGCATACAATCGAATGAGTATTTCATTCCGATTTCTGGTGCCATCAATCTGGAGGAGGAAATTGCCAAGCTGACAGAAGAATTAAAATACACGCAAGGATTTTTAAAATCAGTACAAGCTAAATTATCTAACGAACGTTTTGTTAGCGGTGCACCGGAAAAGGTTTTGGAAATTGAACGAAAAAAAGAAGCTGATGCCTTATCCAAAATTACAACGATAGAGCAGAGTTTATCGAGTTTGAAATAATATCCTTCGACAAAATCAAAACTCGAAATCCACTACTTTACACGAATTAATTCTTGCAAAGTAGTGGATTTCGTGCTTATAAATTACTTCGTTCTCATCGCATTTTCATAATTTTCGTTGACTTTCTTCCAATTAATTACATTAAAAAAAGCATCGATATATCTTTTGCGTTTGTATTGATAATTCAGATAATAGGCATGTTCCCAAACATCCAAGGCCAAAATCGGCGTGCCTTTTATCTCGGCATTAGGCATCAAAGGATTGTCCTGATTCGCAGTGTCGGTGATTTGCAATTTCCCTGCTTTATCTGTAACCAGCCACGCCCAACCGGAACCGAATCGTTTTTCGGCGGTAGCTTCAAATTGCAATTTAAAATTGGCAAACGAACCAAAATCTCTCCTGATAGCTACTGCTAAAGTATCTTTGGGTTGACCTCCGTCTTTAGGAGCAAGGCATTCCCAAAACAAAGTGTGATTGTAAAATCCGCCAGCGTTATTTCGCAAATCGGCGTTACTGACATCTAATTTTTTCAGGATATCTTCAATCGGTAGTTGATCCATTTCGGTACCAGCAACCGCTTTATTCAAATTGTTGGTATAGGTAAGGTAGTGTTTTGAATAGTGCAGTTCCATAGTCAATGCATCGATATTGGGCGCCAGTTCTTCATATTTAAAAGGAAGCGCTATCATTTGAAAAGTTCCATCTTCCGCCTTGACATCTTCGGGATTCCCGATAATCATTTTGTCTTCTTTGGAAGGCAGCGGTACTTCGACGACCTCTGTCAGTTTTTTATTATTGCATGAAAGGAAGACAAGCGTCAGGAAGCATAGGAATAATAATGGACTGTTTTTCATAATTTATTTTTTGACTAAAGATACGATGGCCTCAATATATAGTTCTTTGGCTTCATCTGGTGTAAGGTGACTTATCTGCATCCAAGCATTGGTTTTAAAGGCGTCGCGAAGATGGTAGGTAGCCGTTTTTGAAGGATCTAAAGTTCCGAAAGTCGCTTGTTTATAATAGGCATACAAACGCAATTGCACATCTTGTGGCAAGGAAGCCTGCGTCATATCATCTGCGATAGCGACTGCTTCTTCAAAACGTGTGTTTAAATCTTTTTTTGTCATTCCGGTTTTATCGCAACGATTGTTTTTCCACCAACCGCTACTTCGTTGAGTTTTACATTTATTTGGGTACCTAAAGGTAAAAATAAATCTACTCTGGAACCAAATTTTATGAATCCGGCATCAGTTCCCTGAATCACCTGCATTCCTTCTTCAGCATAGTTAACGATTCTTCTTGCCAAAGCTCCGGCAATTTGACGGTATAGAATTTCACCAAAAATCCGATTTTCAACGACTACTGTGGTTCTTTCGTTTTCGGTACTTGCTTTTGGATGCCAAGCCACAAGATATTTTCCTGGATGGTATTTACTGAAATTAATCTTTCCATTGACCGGATAGCGTGTAACATGCACGTTGATTGGCGACATAAATATCGAAACTTGTAAACGTTTGTCTTTGAAATACTCGCTTTCAAAAACTTCTTCGATAACCACGACTTTTCCATCTACAGGAGCAATCACATGTTGATCATTGATGGCAACTTCTCTTTTTGGATTCCTAAAAAATTGCAATATCAATAGTAGGAAAATCATTACCAGCACTTCGACTGCCTTTTTAATCCAAAAAACACCAATAAGATTATCGGCCAGTAATAAAAAAACTACTGTGAGTGTGGTTGCGATCAGAATGATTTTTCCGCCTTCTTTATGAAACATAATTTAAAATTTGATAAAACAAAAATACAAAAGGTCCGACAAATATAATACTATCGAGACGGTCTAAAATCCCGCCGTGTCCGGGCATTATTTTGCCGCTGTCTTTAACGCCTGCCATTCGCTTGAATTTGGATTCGATTAAATCGCCGACCGTACCAAAAACACCAACAATCAATGCAATGACAATCCAATGTGTATACGGTTCGTTTAAATAATATTTTGCGATAAGTATACTAAAGATAACAGCAAATACAACACCTCCCATAAATCCTTCTATAGTTTTTTTAGGAGAAATGCGTTCGAACAATTTCGTCTTACCGATTGATTTCCCGACGACAAAAGCCATGGTATCGTTGGCCCAGATTAGAATAAAAATACCAATGATTATTTTAGGATTGAAGGTTTTTCCAAGTAATGGGATTTTGGTAAGCAGGATAATAGGGAAAATGATGTATCCAATCAGGTAAGCATATTTCGAAAAATAGCCTAATGGATGTTGCTTTCGCTCGAACAGAAAAGCCGTGGCTTTAACCGCAGTTGAAAATGTTAGCAACATGACAATAAAATCGACGGCGTCGCTGACTATGAAATAGGAAAGCAGCAAGTAGATAAGCAGCGCTAAAATAATCGGGAGCATTTTCGGAAGCTTGACCAGTTCGCAGAATTCGATAACCATCATCAAGAGAAACAATCCGAATAATGCCAGGAAACTGTTCAGATATAGGGAAGCTGAAATTAATATAATAATATATAAAACTCCAGATAAGGTTCTCGTGAGAGTTTCATTCATTTTAAAGGTCTTCTAAAAGAAGTAAATACAGATTTTTAGCAGAACTACCATATTGCAAAAAGTCCTCTTCTTTAGCTTTTTCAAAATATTTGATGGTAGTGATATTTGTTGGATAATCTTTGTCGTATTTTTTTTTGATGGCGCGTAGTCCATCACTTTTGCTTTCCAAAATTTGGCTGGTGGTAGCCAAAATCACCATATTTACAGGTAGATCATTGGGTTTGTTTTGTTTGATTTGATTCGATGAGAATAAAATAGAGCCTTCATCCGCAATCAGGTTTTCACAACTTGCCAAAATAAATTTAGGGCTTTTTGAATTTTTATAAACGAGCTTGTTTTCATCAAGCATGCTATAAAGTTTGGGCTCAAAACAAGCGGCCTCCGATTCGAACCAATCATTCTCTTCTAGGATGTGTTCGAAGTGGTCTTTTACTTCTGTCAAATTTTCGCAGTAGAGAAATTTACCACCATTTTTTTTGAAGTTAAATGTGAACTTTTCATCTGCAGGAGCTGATAAATGGGCTTGTTCGTTGTTGAACTCGCTTTGTTTTTCCTCATCTGAGGAATCATTACCAGAACGGAAAATTTTTCTGAAAAGACTCATAGGTTGTTTATTCTCTTGATTAAAATGATTTGGAAAACATCCAAAGATAAAAAAATCTTAATTCAAATGTAATTTTGAATTAAGATTTTTTAAAAAAACTACTTTTTATTGTGGTTTATAAATCCGTTTCTTCCTGCAAATTGGAGTCGAAACTTCGCTTTCCGAATATGGCTTCCAAATCGTCTTTAAATATCACTTCCTTTTCTATCAGAATATCAGCAAGTTGGTTCAATTTATCTTTATTTTCTTCGAGAATCTGAACCGCTCTTTCGTATTGACTTTCTATCAAATTGGAAATTTCTTCATCGATTACTTTTGCCGTTTCTTCGGAATATGGTTTCGAGAAATTGTATTCATTTTGTCCGGATGAATCATAATACGTTACGTTTCCGATTTTATCATTCAATCCATAAATCGTTACCATTGCCCGGGCTTGTTTCGTGACTTTTTCAAGGTCGCTTAAGGCCCCGGTGGAAATTCGATTAAAGGTGACTTTTTCTGCTGCTCTTCCACCCATAGTGGCGCACATTTCATCGAGCATTTGGTCAGGACGAACGATTAATCTTTCTTCCGGTAAATACCAGGCTGCTCCTAGGCTTTGTCCGCGAGGAACGATAGTAACCTTTACTAATGGTGCTGCGTGTTCAAGCATCCAACTGACTGTTGCATGTCCTGCTTCGTGAATGGCAATCGCTTTCTTTTCTTCCGGTGTGACAATTTTATTTTTCTTTTCAAGTCCACCAACAATCCGGTCTACAGCATCAAGGAAATCTTGTTTGTCTACGGCTGTTTTATTGTTTCTAGCGGCAATCAATGCGGCTTCATTACATACGTTAGCAATATCAGCTCCTGAGAAACCTGGAGTTTGTTTGGCTAAAAAGTCAGTATCCAAATTTTCTACTTTTTTGAGTGGGGTTAAATGCACTTCAAAAATTTCTTTTCTTTCCCGAATGTCTGGCAGATCAACAAAAATCTGACGGTCGAAACGTCCGGCACGCATCAACGCTTTGTCTAAAACATCGGCTCTATTGGTGGCAGCAAGGACGATAACATTCGAGTTGGTACCAAATCCGTCCATCTCGGTCAATAATTGATTAAGAGTATTTTCACGTTCGTCATTTCCTCCTGAGAAATTGTTCTTCCCACGCGCTCTTCCGACAGCATCAATCTCATCAATGAAAATAATTGCGGGTGATTTTTCTTTTGCCTGCTTGAATAAATCTCGCACTCTCGAAGCACCGACACCAACAAACATCTCGACAAAATCAGAACCTGATAATGAGAAGAAAGGTACTTTGGCTTCACCGGCAACTGCTTTAGCTAACAATGTTTTTCCGGTTCCTGGAGGCCCTACTAAAAGCGCACCTTTCGGGATTTTCCCACCGAGATTGGTATATTTTTCTGGGTTTTTGAGGAACTCGACGATTTCCTGTATCTCTTCTTTAGCGCCTTCTAATCCTGCGACATCTTTAAAAGTTGTTTTAATATCAGTTTTCTCGTCAAACAATTTTGCTTTCGATTTGCCGATATTAAAAATTTGACCACCACCTCCGGCACCGCCACCACTCATTCTTCGCATGATGAAAATCCATAATGCGACGATAATGAGCACTGGTAATAATCCCATCAAAATGTCTGACCAATTGCTTTTAGGTAAGAAATTATAATCTTTAAGTTTTCCTTCGGCGACCGCTGTTTCTAGTTTCTTTTGGAAAATTTCATCATTTCCAATATCAAAAATATAATGCGGTCCTTTAGTGTTTGGGCGGTTGAGCATGTCTTTTGCTACCGCTTTATGTGATGGGAGTTTAAGTGCTTCGGCTGTCAGGTAGACTTCCGCTTCAGTTTTGTTGTAAACAATTACTTTTTGTATATCCCCGTTTTCGAGGTAAGTATTAAATTTTGAAGAAGAGGTTTTTGCCACTTCCTGAAAACTCGAACCTCCTGTCACGTAGCTGATAAAAAAAAATAGAAGTAAAATCCCGCCATAAATGATCCAAGGATTGATTTTGATTTTATTCGGATTGGGTTTATTATCGTTGGCCATTTTTAGTGCTTTAGTATTTGTTCTCTATGGTGGTGATTTTGGCATCGCCCCAAAGACTTTCAATATTATAATATTCCCGGATGTGTTTCTGAAAAACATGCACGACGATATTAACATAGTCCATAAGGACCCATTCTGCATTGTCGGATCCCTCGACGTGCCATGGTTTGTCTTTGATTGCTGTGGAGACTGTCTTTTGGACAGAGTTAACAATAGCGTTAACTTGAGTATTTGAATTTCCGTTGCAGATGATGAAATAGTCACAAGCGGAATTGTCTATTTCCCTTAAATCTAAAATATCAATATCGTTTCCTTTTACTTCTTCAATTCCTTTGATGATATTAGCCAGTAAAACATCATTATTAATTGCTTTTTTTGCCATTTATTATTTTATATATGTTTGCAAAGTTATCATTTTTTGTCATTATTTTTGAACCTTAACATAAGATTAAATTCGACA
>JBBRXW010000069.1:0-8990 GCA_038238295.1 Flavobacteriales bacterium
TGAATGCGCGCCGTGAATCGTTGGACCGAAGGATATCATATCCATTCCCGGGTAGTTGGTTCCTAAGATACCACACTCCAAGCCGGCATGACAAGCCACTACTTTCGCTTTCTCGTTGTTTTGCTTTTCATAAATCGCCGTCAGCACATCTAAAATTTCTGATTTCACGTTCGGTGTCCAGCCCGGATAAGAGCCGGAAAAAGCCACTTCGCAACCACACAATTCGAAAGCAGAACGCAACGCATTCGCCAAATCAAATTTGGACGTTTCTACCGAAGAACGTGTCAGGCAACCAATAGAAATTTCGCCATCTTTGACAATCACTCTTGCAATATTATTCGAGGTTTCAACCAAATCTTCCATATCAGCACTCATACGATATACACCATTATGCGCCGCATATAACGAACGGATGATTCCTTCCTGAACCCCTAAGTCCATTACTTTTTTAGGCAAATCCGATTTCGTGATTTCAATCACTAAGTTAGGTTCCGTAGTCTTGAATTCCGTTTTGATATCGCCGATGACTTCCTGCATATCAAACACATACGCTTCATCATACATTTGCGCAATACTTACTTTGGCAACACTCTCGCGTGGAATTGCATTGCGCAGACTTCCACCATTGATTTCCGAAACCTGCAAGCCGAAATTTTCAAATCCATCGAATAATAAACGGTTCATTATTTTATTGGCGTTCCCTAATCCTTTATGGATATCCATTCCGGAATGCCCGCCGTTTAGGCCTTTGACAGTAATCGTATAGCCGACAGAACCTTCCGGCGTGTCTTCTTCTTTATAACTTCTAGTCGCTGTCACATCAATCCCACCGGCACAACCAATATCAATTTCATCGTCTTCTTCGGTATCTAAATTCAATAGAATTTGCCCTTTTAAGATGCCGGCTTTTAAATTCAAAGCACCTGTCATTCCGGTTTCTTCATCAATCGTAAACAACGCGTCGATAGCTGGATGCGCAATATCTTTGCTTTCCAAAATCGCCATGATCGTCGCCACACCGAGCCCGTTATCAGCACCTAAAGTCGTTCCTTTGGCACGAACCCAATCGCCATCGACATACATAGCAATGCCTTGTTTATCGAAATCGAAATCGGTGTCTGCATTTTTCTGATGCACCATATCCAAATGGCCTTGCAGAACAATTGCTTTGCGGTTTTCCATTCCGGCAGTCGCGGGTTTGCGGATGATGACGTTTCTGATATCGTCTTCAAAAGTTTCCAATCCGAGACTATTTCCGAAGTTTTTCATGAATTCGATAACACGGTCTTCTTTTTTGGATGGACGCGGCACGGCATTCAGATCGGCAAATTTATTCCAAAGGGCTTTAGGTTCAAGGTTTCTGATTTCCTGACTCATTATTTTCTATATTTTTCAAAGTTAAAAGCTCAAAGTTACAAAGTTTCTGTACTATTCAACTACCAATTGATATTGTAATTATATTTACCCTTAAAAAAAATATTTTGAAACGCGAATATGTTCTTCCCTATTTTTTATTTTTTCAAATCCTTGCGGTTCAAGTGCTTTCGTTGTATCCTAAAGTAGTCGAAAGCCTTTATAGTAGTGGGTTGTATCAATATATATCAAAGTTTTTGAGGGTTGTTTTCGGGCAAATTCCATTTTCGGTAGGCGACTGTATTTATGGAATTCTTATTCTTTTTATTATTAAATGGTTTTGGAAAAAGCGAAAGACCTGGAAACTGCAACGCAAGAACAATTGGCTGCAGATTTTGAGTTTTGCTTCGGTGTTTTATTTCTTGTTCCATTTGTTGTGGGCATTGAATTATTGCCGACAGCCGCTTTTCGAAAAAATGCAAATCGAACGCGAATACACCGATACCGATTTACTGGCTTTTACTCAAAAATTGATTGTGAAAACAAACGCGATTCAATTGCAGATTACAAAAAATGAAAACACCAAAATTGATTTCCCGTATTCGCAAAATCAGGTTTTTGAAATGAATTTGAATGGATATCACAACCTTGCACGACAATATTCTTTTTTTGAATATCAATCACTGAGTGTCAAGAAATCCTTGTTTAGTTTACCATTGACTTACATGGGTTTCGGCGGTTATCTGAATCCATTTAGCAACGAAGCACAGGTCAATTATCTCGGGCCGATGTATAATTTTCCAATGACTACCTGCCACGAAATGGCGCATCAATTGGGCTATGCCAGTGAAAGCGAATGCAATTTCATTGGATTTTTGGCGTCTATAAAAAGTGACAATCTTTATTTTCAATATTCTGGCTATAGCCAGGCTTTGCGATATTGCTTGCGCAATTGGGAAATCCGCAATCCGGAAGTGCTTAAGGAATTGCTCAAGACCGTGCATCCGGGCATTTTGGAAAATTATAAGGAAAGTGAAAACTTTTGGAAGGAATACGAAACTTTCATTGAAACTGGTTTTAAGATTTTCTACGATAACTTCTTAAAAATCAACCAACAAAAAGATGGCTTGGAAAGTTACAGTAAATTTGTAAATTTGATGGTGAACTATTATAAAACCAGGCCGCTTTAATTAAAAAACAGATGATGAAAAAAAAACTACTTCCATTATTGCTTATCGCTCTTTCGACCCAGGTGCTTCGTGCGCAGAGCAGTTATACTTCAGCCAATTATGCTGCTATCAGCGATGGATTTTATCTTACTAACGCGACTGATGCGACGACTGATTTTGAATCGACCGGCACCAATCATACGTGGAATTTCAGCACACTGACCGGTACTTCGCAAAATCATCTGTTATTCCGAAATCCGACTCAAACTGGATTTTCCATTTTTTTGTTTCCTTTTATTTATAGCACCGCCAATACAAACTTGTCTTCTACGGATGGCACTTCGAATACTTTTTCGTTTTCAGGACAGACTATTGCGATTACGGACAAAAACGATTATTTCAAAAAATCGACTGCCGAATTACGACAGGTCGCTTCTTCTTTTAAACTAGATTATAACGGGACGGTACTCCCGATTCAGAATCAATATACTTCGCCGGATGTGGTCTATCAGTTTCCTATTAATTTTGGGAATTCGAATACTAGCAATTCCGCTTACACGACTAATATCCCGACGCTCTATTACCAAAATCATACAATGGAACGCACCAATGTTGTTGATGGCTGGGGCACGGTATCGACACCTTATGGAGTTTTTCCAAATGCACTACGCATTACTTCTACGATGATTCAAAATGATACGATTGCACTGGCAGGTACCGGACTTCCGAGAACCATCCGTACGACGCGGGAATTGAAATGGCTCGACCCTTCTAAGAAATATCCGGTACTGATTGTCACGCAAAATGAAGTTGGCGGTACATGGACAACGACCGCTATTCAATATATGGATGCTCAAAGGGATTTCCAAACGACAGCGTTATTTGCGTACAGTCCGTTTGCGCCAGCTGCCGGAGCAACAGTTTATTTCCAAAATTTAAGCTCCAATGCCACGACCTATAGCTGGGATTTCGGCGATCCGAGCAGCGGAGTTTCAAATACGAGTTCGGATGAATTCCCAACGCATACTTTTGCTGTCAACGGTACGTATCTAGTGACGCTGACCGCCAGCAACGGAACCTTTACCAATACGGTGACCATTCCTGTGGTAGTTAGTGATATTTTGGGTGTACCATCTTTTAATTTGGAGGAAGTGAAGGCCTACCCAAATCCGTTTTCGAATCGCATCACTGTTTCGAATGTTGGTGAAACTGCAACCTTTGAATTGAGTAATGCGCAAGGAAAAACTGTTTACACAGGAACTTCACTCAACATTGATTTTTCCTATTTGTCGAAAGGCGCGTATCTTTTGAAGGTTAAAACTGCAAACGGCAATCGGAGTTTTAAGATGATTAAAAATTAAACTTCGTCGCTGGTAAAAGTTGTAAAACTTTTCTTTTTATACGGTCTTATAATCAATCTTCCTTCGCGGTCGAAGCGGATATAATTGTAGACCCAATTGAGGAAAACGACTGCTTTATTTTTGAATCCAATTAGCGAAAACAAATGCACGAACATCCAAACGAACCAGGCGAAAACGCCATGAAAGTGGTAATGTGGTAAATCGACTACGGCTTTATTTCTTCCGATTGTTGCCATCGCGCCTTTATCTTTGTACTGGAACGGAATCATCTTAAGGTTTTTGATTTTTCTAATCAGGTTTTCTCCTAACAAATCTCCTTGCTGCAATGCAGGTTGCGCCATCATCGGATGCCCTTGCGGATATTCCGGGGATTCCATACTAGCAATGTCGCCTATTGCAAAAATGGTATCATAGCCGACAACTTGATTGTACAGATTCACGCGGAGGCGGTTGATTTTTGGAATGATTGACGCGGGGTCGATTCCGGGAATTATAACACCTTGCACACCGGCGGTCCAGATGACGGTGGCGGTGTCGAACGTTAAATTGTTTTTGGTAGTAATGGTTTTCCCATCATAGCCAATGACGACACAGTTCTTATGAATGGTAACTCCGAGTTTGATCAGGAAATCTTCCGCCGCCGCCGATGATTTTTCGGTCATCGTATTTAGGATGCGGTCGCCGCCTTGAATCAGATTGATCTGCATGTTGCCAATATTCAAATCGGGATAATCTTTCTGCAATATCGCATTTTTCATTTCAGCCAGAGCACCTGCAAGTTCAACTCCGGTGGGCCCGCCGCCGACAAGGCAGAAATTCATGAACGCATTGCGCTCGAATTCGTCATTCGTTAATAACGCCTGTTCAAAATTTTCGAGAATCAGGCTGCGGATGTTGAGTGATTGTGGGATGGTTTTCATCGACATGCTGTTGCGTTCGATTTCCTTGTTGCCGAAGAAGTTCGTTTTGGCGCCATTGGCCAATACCAGATAATCGTAATGCAGTTCGCCGATATCGGATTTAACGATTTGATTTTGGGTATCGATCTCGTTGACGCGTGCCAAACGAAAGTAGAAGTCTTGGAATTCCTGTATGATTTTTCGAATTGGATACGCTATCGAACCCGCTTCTAGTCCACCAGTGGCGACTTGATATAGTAATGGCTGAAAAGTATGGTAATTGTGTTTATCGACGAGAACGACTTGAGCTCCTTTGTTTTTAAGTTTCTTGGCTAGCGCGATTCCGGCAAAACCGCCGCCGACGATGACTATTCTTGGAAGTTTAGAGTCCGGGATGTTCATGGTATAGAGTAAAAGTTATTGACGTAAAGGTAACGAATGTCATTGGAACTAAATTTTCAAAATCTCGTAGCGAATTTATGGTATTAACCGTTTTGGAATGCTCGATGAGAAGGGCGGAGTTTCAAAACTAGCCCCGATTGTAGCGGCATCCTTTGGCGCAGCAAAGCGAAGCAAAAGATATAGCGAAAAGCGGGAACAGACACTGTTGGAATACGAATGATGGTGCTCCTGAAAAAAAAGAAGTATCTTGTAACAAAATTCATTTTTAGTTACTAACGGGTTTATGAGTCAGGATTTAGAGCAATCTTTTGTCAAACAATTACGCGAAAACCAGAATATCATCCACAAGATTTGTCGGTTGTATACGTCTGGTGAAGACGCGCATAAGGATTTGTTTCAGGAGATTACGATTCAACTCTGGAAAGCTTTTCCAAAGTTTCGAGGGGAGAGCAAATTCTCGACTTGGGCGTACCGTGTGGCTCTAAATACGTCGATTACACTTTATCGAAAGAGCACACGATCGATTGCTACGTCATCGTTTGACACGACCAATCATTTTATCAAGCAGGAGGAATACAATTACGAAGAAGAGGAACAGATTAAGTTGATGTACCAGGCGGTTTACCAGCTGAATGATATCGAGAAAGCGCTCGTTTTTATGTATTTAGAAGATAAGGATTATGAAGAAATATCGGAAACGCTGGGCATTAGCCAAGTGAATGCGCGCGTGAAAATGAATAGAATTAAGACAAAGTTGAAAAAAATATTAAATCCTTAAGGATTATGGAGGAGTTAGATGTATTGAAAAAGGCTTGGAAAAAAGAAAAAACTTCTTTTGGACAGCTATCGGAAAAGGATATTTATAGGATGCTGCATCAGAAATCGTCATCGATTGTGAAGTGGATTTTGTATATCAGTATCTTAGAGTTTATATTCTGGAATGTCATTGCGTTTGCGTTTAGCGATGATAAATACCATGCTAAACTGCAATCTTATGGTATCGAAGACATTATGCAGGTTGTGAATGTGATTAACTACATTATACTCGTTGGATTTATATATGTGTTTTACAAAAATTTTAAATCGATTTCGACATTAGATTCGACGCACCAACTGATGAAAAGCATTTTGAAAACGAGACGGACAGTGCAGTATTATATCTGGTATAATTTATTTATCATCACGCTAACCATTGTTATTTCCATCGTGATGCTTTTCTATCACAATGAGGCGATGATTTCGTTGATGCAAAAACAGATAGCGGAAGGGCATCAGTCGTTCTTCATCTGCATTTGCGTGGCGATTTCGATAGCATTTATTGCCACAATCATTGGTTTGTTTTGGTTGTTTTATCGATTGTTGTATGGTATTTTGCTGAAGAAACTTTTTGCCAATTATAAGGAATTGAAGAAGATCGAATTATAATTTTTTAAGAATCATGAGCCAAGATACTATTGTACACTTTGATCTTTGGCTCGTGCTTTTTCTTTAAGTCACTTCTCCTTAACTCTTCACATTCCACTGTCGTAAGGTATTCAGCTCTTCCGAAGCTTCAAGCTCTTCGGTAGGAATTACTTTGAGGAATGAAGGATGCTGCTCGATCGCATACTCTACTTTCTCTACGATAGCATCAATGGTATCATTTTCATAATCAATCACTAATGGTTCCTTGATAATGAAAGATTGCAAGATGCCTTTCTTTTTCATCCGGAATCCTTTTTTATCAAACGAACGACGAAACCCGTCGATGACAATCGGAACGACAATCGGTCGGTGTTGTTTGATGATATGCGCGGTTCCTTTTCGCACTGGCTTGAATGATTTGGTGGTGCCTTGTGGGAAGGTGATTACCCAGCCATCTTCGAGCGCGATTTTTATATTTTCGGTATCGTTGGGATTCACTTCCCGCTGCACATCCTTTCCTTTGGCGCGCCACGTTCTCTCTACGGTTATTGCCCCAACATACGACAATATTCTCGGCAATAATCCTTCGGTCATTGTTTCTTTTGCAGCGACATAATAGATGTTGAGTTTAGGTTCCCACAGATATCCAATATTTTTAATGTTGTCTTCACGGCCGCTCAAGCTCGCATTAAAAACATGAAACATGGCAACAACATCGGCAAAATACGTTTGATGATTGGAAATAAAAAGTACGTTGGTATCCGGCAATCCTTTGATAATTTCAGAGCCGTCGATGTATAAATCATTGAACCCCCGATAGCGTTTGTGTGTACAAGCACCGAAGATTCGAATCAACCATTTTTTGATGAAAAGTATATGTCCAAAAGGATTTCTTTTGAATAATCCCATGATGATTTTTTGAAAAATGTGAACAACAAATTTACAAAAAGATCTAGGTTATACGACTCTTTTGAGGGTTTCTTTCAATTCGCTGAGCATCATAGCGGTAGCACCCCAGACATAATGCTCCTTAATTTTAAATGACGGAACAGCAATAGATTTTGAATAAGAAGTAGTCATTTGTTTTTGAACTACATTGCTTTCATCCAAAAAATCATCTAAAGGAAATTCAATAATTCCAGCCACTTCTTCTGGGTCAGGAGAAAAAGAAAGTTCTTTTCGGCTGTATCCAAAAAATGGATATACCATGAAGTTACTTGGTGGAATATACACTTGACTAAAGGCGCGAACCACTTCAATCTGATGCGGAAAAATCCCGATTTCTTCTTTCGTTTCCCGCAAGGCAGTATCAGAAAGTGAAGCATCCTCCTGTTCGACTTTGCCACCTGGAAAAGCGATTTGGGAGGAATGAACTCCTGGATAGCTGTTGCGTTGAATCAAAACTAAATGGGTTTTAGAATTTTTCGGATAAACCAACATCATCACCGCAGCTTTCTTGGGATTCTCAGCTGACAAATCTAAGTTCTTTATAAGTGCAGCGCGTTCCGGTGGCGACATCATGGCGTGAGCAGCTTCTCCGAGAAGGGTTACATTTTCAAATTTTGGAATACATTGCATAAAGTCTTGGAAGTCCATAACAAAGTTTATTTTTGCCTATTGAAAATAATATTGAGTGTTACGAATTTACGACAATTCAATCAGCGTCTAAAGCATTAACAAAAATTAAAATCGAAAGAAAGACCATATATGTATTCAAAACAAGAAAATCAGCGATTAAAGCAAGAATTTTGGGTGGCTTTCGCAACAAAATATCCGAGGAAATGGGTTTTATATGATACCAAAATAAAGGATTTTTCTTTTAAGTTTTTTGTTGATAATACTAAGGCACAGGTCAGCATTGACATTGAACACCGAAATGAAGAGAAGCGCCATGCTTATTTTGAAAAATTGGAAGCCTTAAAAAGCATTTTGGAAGACGAATTCATTCAAAATTTAGTGTATCAAAAAAACCATTCGCTTGAGAACGGCAAAACCATCAGTAAAATCTGGGTTGAAAAACTCGGAATTACAGTCAGCAACCGCAGTTCGTGGGATGCAATTTTCGACTTCTTTCATGAGAAAATGAATGCATTCGAAAAATTTTATTTAGAGTATGATGAATTTATAAAAGACATCAATTGATTTGTTTTTGGGCGTGCCCTCGTGCGGAATCGTCATCGTAAACCGAAACATTTCACAGCATTCGGTCGGGCTATTCACTCCAATCTTTCGTGCCAAAAAACGGCACAAAAGGATTTCCGTTGCTATCCCTCACGCACACAAGTACCTATTATTGAATAAGATTTGATCTCTGATACACGGTTAAAATCGCATTTATATGCTATCAGGAGTAATCCTTCGGCATATCGATAATTTAAATACTCCGCGAAACTTATATCACA
>JBBRXW010000070.1:0-8885 GCA_038238295.1 Flavobacteriales bacterium
ACATTCTAAATCAAATTGCTGTGCAAATTAAAGAACTTACCACACTGCCCGAAATGCTCGCCCAACTCGAAACAATGCAGTTTCTCTATCCAAAAATGACTATAGAAAAATACGAAGTGCTCCTCAAAGAAATGATTCCGAACCACTACAAACAAATCGCGGTGTTCGATAATGACAACTGTCTTGGATTGACGGGTTTTTGGACGAACACCAAACTTTGGACAGGCAAGTACATCGAAATCGATAATTTCATCGTCAATCCAAACTACCGCTCCAAAGGTATCGGCAAAATGATTTCGGATCATATCGATGCCAAAGCCACCGAATTGAATTGTATCGCCATTGTTCTCGACGCTTTTACGGTCAACTTTCCGGCGCACCGTTTTTATTATAATCTAGGCTATGTTCCGAAAGGGTTTCACTTCGTCAAAATTTTAAACGAAGAAGGAATCAACTAAATCAGAACTTCCCTTTTATCCGGAACATAAAATCGGCTTTAAATCAAACAAATCCTTATTTTTGTTCAACGTATAAAACAAAAACATTTGGGACTTTATAAAAATCTTTTCAAACAAACCGCCATCTATGGTTTAGCCACTGTGTTGCCGCGGATGTTTAGTTTTTTACTGGTTCCAATCTACACGGATTTACTGCCGAAAGAAGAATACGGGAAAGTGTCCATCATCTTCTCCTGGATGATTTTCTTCAATGTCATTCTGGCCTACGGTATGGAAACCTCCTTTTTTCGATTCTACAACAAGGAAACCAACAAGAAAGAGGTCGTTGAAACTACAACCGTTTCAATATTTTGGAGTTCCATTATTTTCCTGTTCATAGCATTGGTTAGCCGGAACACGCTGGCAAACCTCTCCGGAATCGATGTGCAATACATCCATTATACCATCTGGATTTTAGTCCTCGACGCTTTAGTAATCGTTCCCTTTTCTAAGCTCCGCGCCAACCAGAGGCCTATTTATTATGCGGTGATTAAAATCGGAAATGTTGTCGTCAACCTGTTGCTCAATCTGTTCTTCCTGTTGCTCCTGCCGAAAATCGCGCAAGCACATCCGGATAGTTTCCTGAGCACGCTTTATTTCGATGACTTCCAAATCGGCTATATCTTTGTCTCGAATATCATTGCGAGCTTACTAACATTCCTCGCGCTGTCACCCAATTATCTGCAAGTCAAATGGCAATTCGATTTCAATCTTTGGAAACGCATGATGCGCTACGGACTTCCAATATTGATCGCGGGAATCGCCTTCGCGATCAACGAACAATTCGATAAAATCCTGCTAGGAAAATTACTGCCCGCCGATATCGCCGATTCCGAAGTGGGCGTCTATTCCGCCTGTTACAAATTAGGATTGTTCATGGTGCTTTTCCGTACCGCCTATACACTTGGGATTGAGCCGTTTTTTTTCAGCCACGCCGACAAGGAAAACGCCACGCAAACCTACGCTACAGTCACCAAATATTTCGTCATTTTAGGATCGTTCATTCAATTTGCGGTCATCGTATTTGCCGACGTGCTCAAACAGCTGATGATCCGTGATTCATCGTATTGGGAAGCAATGAAGGTCGTCCCGCTCATCATTCTCGCTAACTTTTTCCTGGGCATCTACACCAATCTTTCCGTCTGGTACAAACTGATCGATAAAACGCATATCGGCGCCTACATTTCCATCGTCGGCGCAGCCGTAACACTCGCGCTCAACTTCCTGCTGATTCCACGATACAGCTATTACGGTTCCGCTATAGCAACAATTGCCGCCTACGGAAGCATGATGCTGATATCGTATTTTATGGGTAACAAATACTATCCGATACCGTACGACAAGAAAAAAATTGGAAGCTATCTCGGAATTTCCATCGTATTTTCGATGGTATCGTTTTACTTTTTCCGCGAAAATTATTACGTCGGTACCGCGCTGTTACTCGTGTTTTTATATTTCATATACCACAACGAAAAAGCAACTTTACACCGGATTATGAATCGGAAGTCCACTTAAGAGCTGTTTCCCGCTGTCCGCTATATCTTTTGTTTTGCTGCGCGTCACAAAAGGATGCCGCTTCCATCAGGGCTAGGGCAATCAATACAAAATCAAATATCCAATGAAAATCAACATCATCAACCAATCGCAACATGCGTTACCCAACTACGAAACCATCGCCTCCGCAGGAATGGATTTACGAGCCAATCTTACCGAACCGATAATGCTGCTTCCACTCGAAAGAGCGGTTGTCAAAACGGGGCTTTTCATCGAATTGCCAATCGGCTATGAAGCACAGGTGCGTCCACGAAGTGGGTTGGCAGCCAAAAAAGGAATCACGGTACTTAATTCTCCCGGAACGGTCGATGCTGATTATCGCGGTGAAATCGGGGTAATTCTCGTAAATCTTTCCAACGAATCATTCACGATAGAAAATGGCGAGCGCATCGCCCAACTTGTTATCGCCAGTCACGAACGTGCCGAATGGGTCGAAGTGCAGGAACTGTCGCAGACATCTAGAGGTCAAGGAGGCTTTGGCAGCACTGGAGTCAAATAAAAGACTGTTCAAAACCCTGTAAAAACAAAATGAAAACTTTGCAATCTTTGCACTAAACTTTGCGAACTTTGCGATAAATTATAATTACCTATGAAAATAATAGTTCCAATGGCCGGACGCGGCTCCCGTTTAAGACCACATACACTAACGGTTCCAAAACCATTAATCCCAATAGCCGGAAAACCAATCGTGCATCGTTTGGTAGAAGATATCGCCGGAGTCATCAATCAGGATATCGAAGAAATCGCTTTCATCATCCACAAAGACTTTGGCATTCAGGTCGAAAAAGACTTAATCGCCATTGCCGAAAAATTAGGGTCCAAAGGAACCATCTATTATCAAAATGAAGCACTCGGAACGGCCCACGCTATTATGTGCGCCAAAGACTCGATGACGGGACCGATTGTTGTTGCCTATGCTGACACATTGTTCCGCGCAGACTTTGCGTTAGATACGTCTGCCGATAGCGTGATTTGGGTAAAGCAAGTTGAAGACCCAAGCGCTTTTGGTGTCGTGCAACTCAATGAAAACAATCAGATCGTCGATTTTGTAGAAAAACCAAAGGAATTTGTTTCCGATTTGGCGATTATCGGCATCTATTATTTCAAGTCCGGAGAAACTTTACGCTCGGAATTGCAATATTTACTCGATAATAATGTTGTTAAAGGGGGCGAATACCAGCTGACCGACGGATTGGAGAACATGAAAGTAAAAGGATTGAAGTTTGTTCCCGGAAAAGTAGACGAATGGATGGATTGCGGCAACAAAAGTGTCACCGTAGAAACCAATTCTAGAATGCTTGATTTTTTACATCTTGATGGAGAAAACATGGTGCATGCTTCAGCGGTTATCGAACATTCTACTATCATTCAACCCTGCTTTATAGGCGAAGATGTCATTCTGATTAACGCCACGGTAGGGCCGAACGTATCGCTCGGAAGAGGATGTCATGTTACCGACAGCACGATTAAAAACAGTCTGGTGCAAAACCATTCGCATATAAAAAATGCTAATTTGGAAAACGCCATGATCGGAAGCCACGCCAGCTTTGATGGTAATTTTACCAGCGTCAGCATCGGCGATTATTCGGTTTTAGAATAATACTAAATGAAAAGAAGCGTATTTGTATTTTGTCTCGGAATCCTATTTTCCGTACCACTTCTGGCTCAGACCGAGCCGGACGCCGTGCTTTTGCCGAACGACGAATTTCAGAATGCGTTCTATGAATCGTTGCTTCAAAAGGGTATCGAAAATTACGACAAGGCCATTACTGCTTTAGAGAAGTGCAAAAAATTAGAACCCGAAAACGCCACCGTCTATTTTGAGTTGGGTAAAAATTATTTGGCTCAGAAAAACTACAAAGACGCCTACGAATCTTTTGAAAAATCAACGAAAATCGACCCCAAGAATATGTGGTTTTGGGTTGGGATGTATGATGTATGTTACGAAACAAAAGATTATGCTCAGGCGATCATCATCGTGACGAAGCTCATCGAATTTAAGAAAGACTATAAGGAAGATTTGGTTTCTTTGTATATGAATACGCAGCAATTCGACAAAGCATTAGACTTGATTAATGAATTGAATACGACGGTTGGCAAAACAGAATTGCGCGAGAATTATAAAGAACAAATCCTGAAAGTCGCTAAATATCAAGGTTCGGAAAAGGACAATTTGTTGGCGCAAATTAAAAAATATCCGAAAGAAGAGTCGAATTATATCGCATTGATTTTTTTATATTCCGAAAGCAATCAGGAAGAAAAAGCATTGGAAATCGCAAAGCAATTAGAAACGGAAATCCCGACTTCCGATTGGGCGCAAGTCAGTTTATTTAAATTCCATTTGAATAATAATGATGGCAACAATGCTGTGAAATCGATGAATCGCGTGTTAGCTAGCAATAAAATCGATAGTAAAATCAAGCACCGCATGCTCAATGAATTCCTGATTTTTGTCAAAGACAAACCGGAACTTGACAAAGACCTAGAGAAAGCCATTTCCTATTTTGATGATGACAAAGATGTCAAAGTCGCCAAAGAAATCGGGAAGTTTTACCACAGTAAAAAAGAATGGGACAAAGCCATCAAATACTATGAGATGGATTTGAGAAGCAATTCCGAAGATATGGAAGCCCAATTTTTATTACTTCAAGCCTATACCGAAAAGCAACAATTTGACGTTCTCGCTAAAAAGGCCAGCGACTTAATCGAGCTATATCCATCGCAGCCACAATTTTATTATTATTCAGGATTGGCATACAACCAGTTAAAGAATTTCAAAAAGGCGAAAGACACTCTTGAGATGGGCATCGATTATCTTGTTGATGATGTAGCGCTCGAAATCAATTTCAATATCCAATTAGGGGAAGCTTCAGCCGGTTTAGGCGATGTGAAGAAAAAGGAAAGTTATTTCTCTAAAGCGGACAAATTATTAAAACAAAAAAAATAATGAAGCAGTATTTTCGCTTATCGGTTGTGCCAATTTTACTGGGTTTCAGTTTACTGCTACTCGGTTCCTGCAAATCGAAAGCTATCGTAGCCGAAGGTAAAGCCAGTGAAATGCTCACGCCGGACAAAATAATCAGCAATCATTACGCAAATAGAAAGGATTTTTCGACCTTATATATTAAAGCAGCGGCGCATTATGAAGATGACAAACAGAGCCAGAATGTTACTGCGGAAATAAAAATCAAACGAAACGAAATGATCCTAGTCAGCATTCGTTTTCTGGGAATCACGATGGCTAAGGCATTGATTACGCCACAAAATGTCAAGTATTATGAAAAGATTAATGGTAATTATTTTGAAGGAGATTATTCGACATTGAGTAAATGGCTCGGCACGGATCTCGATTTTAACAAAGTACAAAATATGCTTCTTGGACAGGCTTTAGATAATCTTAATAAAGGTAAGTTTGCAACGAGCATCGATACCAAATTATACAAACTGGAAGACAATAGCGATCCGAATACATCCAAATCATATTTTTTTGAAGCGGATAAATTTTTACTAAAGAAAGAGCGTATCGCACAAAACGAACAAGAGCGTATGTTGCAGATTTTGTATCCTAATTTTGCGGAATACAACCCAATGGCATTGCCCGCAAGTATTGCTATCAGCGCAATACAAAAACAAAAGAAAACAGATATTACCATTGAGTATAATAACGTAACTTTTAATGAAGAACTTTCGTTTCCGTATAGTGTGCCCGAAGGATATGAAAGAATTTTTATTAAATAGATCATAAAAACCAGACTATGCCAAAATACATTGCCTGCCTGTTATTGCTATTGATTGCTTCCGCTTCGTGGAGTCAGGTCAGCCAACAGGAAAAACTCGAATTGCGCAAAGCACAGATTTTAAAGGAAATCCGGGATAAGGAAGAACAATTGCAAAACGTGCAATCGAAAGAAAAAACGGTGACGAATCAGCTCAAGATTCAAACCGAGAAAATCCAGCTCAAGGAAAAGTTAATCAATACCACAGAAAAGCAAACCAAATTGCTAAATAATGATATTTATATTAACCAGGTCAACATTAATCGCCTCAAAAAGGAATTGGTATTGCTCAAGGAAGATTATGCCGACATGATTTTAAAATCCTACAAAAGCCGGTCGGAGCAAAGCCGGGCGATGTTTTTGTTGTCGTCTCAAAACTTTCTTCAGGCGTACAAAAGGGCGCAGTATATGAAGCAATATGCGAGCTACCGAAAAACGCAAGGCGAAGAAATTGAAGACAAATCAAGAGCATTGCTGGGTTATAATGAGAAGATTGTCGTTCAGAAAAGTGCCAAAGAAAAACTGATCGAAGAAAACCAAAAAGAAAGAGTAGCTCTTGAAGTCGAAAAACAAGCTCAACAAGAGCTCGCAAAATCGATCAAAAAAGACAAGAAACAGATTGTTGGGGACATTAAGAAAAAACAGCAGGAAACCAGAAACATCGACAATCAAATCGAGAAATTACTGAAAGCCGCCATTGCCGCTGCCAACAAGAAAACGGCTGCCGCAGTAGCGCGTGCGAATCCGAAAACAACAACAGCAGCCGCTACAAAAGAAACCGAGACGTCGACCAAAATTGTTCTGACTTCAGAAGGGCAACTTATTGCCAATAACTTCAGAGCCAATAGAGGGAAACTGCCATGGCCCGTTGAAAAAGGATTTGTTTCACTGCCTTATGGCGACCAGCCGCATCCGATTTATAAAACGTTGGTTGTTCACAATAGTGGTGTTGAAATTACCACGGATCAAGGCGCGAATGCCCGAGCAGTTTTCGGCGGTGAAGTAATCAGCGTGATGGTGTTATCGCCCGTCAATAAAGCAGTGATGATTCAGCATGGGGATTACTTTACAGTTTATCAGAACCTAAGTAGCGTTAGTGTTAGTAAAGGCGACAAGGTTTCGATCAAAGAAAATATCGGAAGAATTCGAACCAACGGCGATAGCGGAAAAACGGTACTGAAGTTTACTATTTCACAAAATACGACCTATAACAATCCCGCTACGTGGTTGTTTAATATGTAATTAAAGGAACAATATAAAAACCGTTGATTCCAAGATTTAATCTACAATCAGCGGTTTTTTATTTATTTTAAATTATAAAAATAACGCTTTCAACTCGGTGGCTTCTGAAGGTTTCATTTTACCGGCAAGTACCAGGCTGAGCTGTTTTCTTCTCAAGGCGGC
The DNA here is from genome assembly GCA_038238295.1 of Flavobacteriales bacterium. GTDB lineage: Bacteria > Bacteroidota > Bacteroidia > Flavobacteriales > Flavobacteriaceae > Flavobacterium. The sequence continues at coordinate 7,232 of JBBRXW010000070.1, forward strand.
TTCAAAGCGTTCTTTTTCGAGTTCCGTTTCCGGAACAATCGCCGGAACTTCTACCGGTCGCCCTTGTTCATCCACAGCAACAAATGTGTAAATGGCTTCGTTGGCTTTCGAGCGAATACCTGACTCGCGGTCTTCGATCCAGACATCGATGAAGATTTCCATCGAGCTTGTGAAACTTCTAGAGACTTTAGCCTCAACAGTTACAACACTTCCCAAAGCAATTGCCCGATTGAAGGCAACGTGATTGACAGAGGCAGTAACGGTAATTCTTCGCGAATGCCTTCTCGCTGCAATGCTTGCCGCGCGGTCCATTCGGGCTAATAATTCACCACCAAAAAGATTGTTCAATGGATTGGTCTCGCTCGGCAAAACCAAATCTGTCAATATCGTTAATGATTCGGAAGGATGTTTCGGGTGCATATTTTTTTTTGCAAAGATACTTAGTGTGTATAAAAAATCCCGTGCAGGACGGGATAAAATTTTAGAGTTCTTTTACGAGCAGCCATGCATCAGGGTTGATTTCGTGGATTTGCTTTAGAGCTTCCTGTGCTGCCGCATAAGTAGCAAAACTTCCGTAAAGCACTGGAAATAATTTATGTCTGTTCGGCTCGAGTCGTCTTGCTTTAAAGCCCGATCGCAGTAAATCAGTAAAGACATTCTGCGCATTACCCTCTTCCCTGAAAGCACCCGCAACAATATGATACGATAGCTTTTCTTCTTTAACGGTAAGTGTTACAGCAGGAATTGGATTTTCGATTAAGAAGGTGGCTTCCTGAATTTTATTTTGAACTTGTTTTTGAACGTCTTTTTCAACAATCAAAGTTTGCTGCGCCATTTGGTCCTGATATACTTTGAAACCGATAGAACCCGTCGCGGTCAATGCTAAAACAAAGATGGCAGCGTATTTTAAATAAGGGCGTCTTCTTCTTTCCTCTGGAACGAAATCGATGGTTTCTTTTTCTTCAATTTTTTCTTCTTCAACAACCTCTTTTTTGTAGAAAAGATCGGCTTCCTGAAGATAGGTTTCCCTTTTGATTGATGGAGAAACAAATGAATTTAATCCGAAAGATTCCTTAAGGTAATTGATGTTTTCCGAAGGCGTAAAGACTAAGTTTTTTTCTGAATTTTTGGAAAGCTCGCCAACATTTTTCAATGTAAACTTTTCATTTACTTCTAGGATGCTGTTCCAGATAACCACTTCACTTTCGATAGAAGCGACCGCATTATCGTAAGTTGTTTTTTCAACCTGTGCAATATGATTGGCTAACAGCCCATCGTTATTTTTTAAATGGGCATTGAAAGAAATGACTTTTTTAGGCGGGTAAAAAGAATTGGTATTTTCATGCAAGTGCGCCGACTGAATTTCGGTCAAAAAAGCACCGAAACCAGGAACGGTAACGCATTGGTGGCGGTATAAAAGTTGTGAAATGTATTGCTCGATCTTCATACCGACAAAGTTATACAATGCCAAAGACCAGCAAAATTTTATTCACAATTTTTATTAACAATCCCGATAAAAATTTATAAATTTCAGTTTCAAATAGTTAGTATGCGCCACGAAGATTTATTTTATGTATTAGCCTTGCTGAAAGTAGAAGGTGTGGGCGATATCGTCGCCAAAAAATTACTTTCCCATTGCGGTGAACCTGCCGCA
>JBBRXW010000071.1:0-8879 GCA_038238295.1 Flavobacteriales bacterium
GAACAAATGGTCGCCACAGGATTAAAAGTAGGAGTCGTATTTACGCCATTAACTCCAATGGTTAAATTAGAGGTAGTGGCACACTGTCCGATAGCCGGCGTAAAAAGATAGGTAGTCGTGGTAGTATTGTCTAAAGCGGGCGACCAAGTTCCCATAACACCATTTGTGGAAATTGTCGGCAAAGCCCCCAATGGCTGTCCCGAACAAATTGATGCTACTGGAGTAAAAGTAGGAGTTGTCGCAGCATTTACAGTAATGGTTAATACCTTTCCTGAGGCACATTGACCGGCTGCTGGTGTAAAGGTATAGGTGGTTGTATTCATATTATCGATTGCCGGCGACCAGATACCGGTAATACCATTTAATGACCTTGTTGGCAAAGGCGGTAGTATTGTTCCGGCACATATTGGAGCTATAGCAGCAAAATTGGGCGTCACCGCTGCATTGACAGTAATGGTGACAGTGTCACTGATCGAATTGCCACAAGAATTGGTCGCTGTTAGTGTTACTACGACAGTTCCGGAAGCAGAAAGAGGCAATGTATAATTGGAACTTACAGAAGTGCTATTTGAAAAACTCCCGCCACTTGCTGTCCATCCAACAGATACATGTCCTTGCGCAAAACCGTTCAAAGAAATTGTCTCTCCTGGACAAGCATTCACTGGAGTAGTACCTGCATCTACAGAAAAAACATCTACTGGAGCAACACAACCCAGATTGGCATAGGTGGCGGCTCCTGCTGGTGTATAATTTACAACGGCTCCACTAGCTGCACCAGGATTACCAGTAGTATCTACTAACAATGACCTGTCATAAGTTACTGCATCGCTGCACGCTCCGAATACAATGGTGAGTGTTCTCAAACCAGCTCCGAAATTCCCGAAATGGCCTCCCATTCCGGCAGCGGTATTGTTATCATCGAAAATAATATAGACGTCTTGTGTCAGTGCTCCAAAAATATTTAAAGCGATGCTGAAATTATAACTCGTGACCAAAATGACTTCAGCGTTCGCCGGCAACACTCCACCAATGGGTTCTATCAATCTTCCGCAACCGCCCAAAGCAGCAATTTGAGCATTCAGTGCCGCCACTTTTGAAGCAGAAATGGCATTTTGAACAATTCCGAAAAAGGTATTCGATGGATAGGTAACTATCATGGCACTTGTAGTAATCGCGGCGCCACCGACTTTAAATCGAACCATTTCATTATATCCTTCATCGCCTCCGGAATCGCAGGAGTCGACCAAAATGCTTTCAATTTGGAAACACTGGCTCATCCCTTTCGAAGTAAAAAGAAAGAATAGACAAACCAGTACAATAGAATAGCATCGGCAATCAGGATTCATATTTTTTATTTAAGCGGACGCAATTTAATATAATTTTATATCTTTCAGCTATGTTAAACTGAATTTAACTATAGCGTAAATATTAGCAAACACAACCTTTCATTCCTTAAAAAAGAGCAGCCCAAAAAATTAATTTAGGTTCGACCGCAAAATACTCAGCATGACTTTATCTATCGAAACACCGGCATTATTATTTTCCGCCACATCCCTGATTTTACTGGCCTATACGAACCGGTTTTTAACTATTGCCGCTATCATTCGCGGTTTAAAAAAAAACTATGATGAAGAAGCCAGCAGCACCATATTGCTCGAAATTAGAAACCTCAACCTGCGCCTAACGCTGATTCGTTATATGCAAATGTTTGGCGTGCTGTGCTTGTTCTTGTCGGTTTTCGCGATGTTGCTTTTGTTTTTACAGCAGCCTTTCGCTGGAATTTATCTTTTCGGTCTTAGCCTGTTCTGTCTTCTGATTTCATTAGGGATCTCATTTTGGGAAATCAGTATTTCTGTAAATGCGTTGCGACTTCATCTTAGCGATTTAATGCAATCCGAAAAATAATGCATGTATAAAAATCCCTACCAATGGTGATTTTTATTTAAAATGTTTAATGCAAATTTGTACTATAAACTCTAAAAAATATCTCAGATGAATGATTTAACTTATACGGCTACAGGTACTTTTGATGAAAATTCAGGAGAGATGAATTTAATGGTGATGATTCCCAAAGAAGAAATTTCTAACATTTATAAAATATTGCCGCAGTTTGATATGAGCAAAAAAACCAAAGATGGTAAAGAAGATATCAGTTGTGTGCTTTGCCTGTTGAAGTTGAGTTTAGATAACGGAAACAGGCTCTACGCAGATGCCTATAATTTTCCACTATCAATAGGTATTAGCAATCTAATCAGTTTTAATGGTCCTGATAGAATTAATTTTGACCCAACATCTAATGATGCATTGTTTATGTTATTTCATGACAACGATTTGGATGTCAGTGATCTCTCTTCTATTTATAATGATGTTGAAAGTTATTTCCTTAAGGCAAAAAACGGAAATTTCAATATTCAATTAGATTCTGAAAATACTTCTTTACTAGGGAGGCCGCGTACGCTAGGACTAAGTTTAATTCTAAGATAATAAGAATAATGCGGGTTCATTTTAAATTCATTTTCTTGATTTCATTTCTCGCATTCTGTGAGTGGAATTACGCACAAGTTTTCGATTATAAGAAAATCGACCAGCTGCTGACTGAAAATAAAAATTATAGCGCTTTAAAAATTTTGCAGAGCCTTCCACTTCCAAAAATGAAACCTGCTGACCGGGCTAAAGTCTATGGCTATTTCGCAAAAGCCTATACTAACGAAAGTCAGGATGACAAAGCGTTTAAAGCGTATCTCAATTCAAAAAAAGAATATCTATCCATCGATAGCATCGAACAGGCGTTGGCTGTCAATATCGATATTGCCTATTTACTGAGCATGCAAAAATCAAATATCCCCGATGCTGAAAAATATATCCAGGAGTATCTCGATTTTGCTCAAAAAAATGATAATCACAGGATGCTTTCATATGGTTACAAATCTTGGGCTTCCTTGTTTCTCGATCAGAAACCAGATGAAAGTCTGCATTATTTCAGGAAAGCGATTCACTATAGTGTTCCTAATGATCCAAATACTTCTGCGATTTATGCTAATCTGGCAGTACTCTATAATGAGATTTTAAAAAAACCGGATTCTGCTTTGTTATATCTTGATAAGTCGTTGCGCATCGACCTTAAAAATAAGAACAATTATAATATTTGCCTCAACTATGTTAATCAGGCAGGCGCCTATTACTATAAAAAAGAGCATTACAAAGCAATTGAACTTTTAAAAAAAGCATTGGATATTCCATTGAAGATGAATGCCAAAAGTGTTCACGCAAGTATTTATTATTTTTTATCGATGAATTATAATGAACTGCACGATTACGAAAATGCGTATCATTCGTTGAGCCAGTTTCACGAATTGCAGGATGCAGTTTCCAATGAAAAGCAGGAAATCAAAATTTCGGAATTGCAGACCCAGTATAAAACTCAGGAGAAAGAGATTGAAAATCTTTCTTTAAAAAATAAACTACAAACCAATCAAATTATTATGTACGCCTTTTTACTACTACTCATCATCTTTATCATTTTGGGGATTTTAGTCTTTAAAAATATCTCTAAAAAGAAAACCATCGCCGAACAAGAGAAACTCATCGAGACCCAAAAGCTCGAAAAAACACTCAAAGATCAGGAACTTCGCGACATCGATCTGATGCTCGAAAGCCAAGAGAAAGAACGGCAATTAATCGCCAATGATCTCCACGATCATTTGGGAAGTATGCTAGCGACATTGAAATTGAATTTTCAGAACCTGAAGCGGCAGGGAGACGATGTTCCGGTAAAGCAGCAGCAACTTTATGAAAAAACCGATCTGCTTATTGAAGATGCCTATCAGAGCGTACGCAATATTGCTCATCTTAAAAATTTGGGTGTTGTCGGCAACCAAGGCTTGTTGACTTCAGTCAAAAAAATGGCAGAAAAAATGAGCGTTCTCGAAAAATTCACGATAAATGTGATACCTTTCGGATTGAAGGAACGTCTTGACAATCAGATTGAAATCGCCTTATTCCGAATGATTCAGGAATTATGTACCAATAGTATCAAACACGCGCAGGCCGATGAAGTGAATGTCTATCTGACACAAGATGATGCGACTAACATCAATATCATGATTGAAGACAACGGAAAAGGTTTTGATGCCTCGAACCTTCCCAACCAAAGTGGTATGGGACTTAGAGCCATCGAAAAGAAAGTGGAACAAATGGGTGGCGCTTTTACAATCGATTCTATTCGATCAAAAGGCACTACCGTAATTTTAGATATTCCCCTATGATAACAGTTGTAATTGCAGAAGATCATCAATCGCTGATTGATGGTATTAAACTGGCCTTAATGAATGAACCGGACATTGAAGTTGTTGGTGAAGCCAACGATGGTGAAGCACTTATCAAATTGGTGCAGGAGAAAAGTCCACAAATTGCTATTACCGACATTCGCATGCCCAAATGTGATGGTATCGTAGCCACCAAAATCATCCGGAGCCGCTTCCCCAATACCAAGATAATTGCCTTTAGCATGTTCGATCAATCGGAGGCGATACAGCAAATGATCAACGCCGGTGCATCGGGATATATTATGAAAAATTCCTCTTTGCAAAAGGTTATCGACGCGATACGATCCGTCGCCAAAAATAAAACCTACTTCGACGACAATCAAATTCAAGGGAAAGATGTTCAGACGAAAGAAGATATTGTGCTGAGCACTCGGGAAAGGCAAATTATTCGGCTCATTGGCGAAGGAAAAACCTCTCAGGAAATAGCCGAAGCTTTATTTATAGGAAAAGCTACGGTAGACACCCATCGAAAGAATATCCTCAAGAAAATCAATATTCACGGCAAAACCGATTTGATTCGATTTTCGGTCGAAAGGAAGTATGATTTTTAATTCTTCTTTTTAATTTCAAAATCCCCATTGTTGGGGGTTTTTTTATGCTTTTAATTTTTGACATTTGAAATCATACTTCCGATACAGAAAACCATTGCCGCCATTCCACTCCGCAAGCCGAAAAGGTAGAGTAGGCATCACCATTAAAAAATACTTTTATGGCAATCGATTTTTCTATTTCAAGTACCGTGCTGTCAAATGGCAGAACTACTTACAGTGCTAAACGGAACAACTCCAATGAACCTAAATTTCAATTTGCCAGTAAAACCAGCTATGAAGGTAACTTCGGATTGTTCAATACTGCTGTAACCGCGAGTCAGATCTACAAACCAGAAGATTTTTTACAATATGGTTTTTGGTCCTATTTTATTTATCCAACGGCGATGGCAGAAAGCACTGGTTCCTTCAAATGTTTGAATACCTATGATCGGGCAAAATTTACCTTCAGTTTTATGCAATATGCTGCCCATGTGCCGAATGGGGACTTTGTCAGTTTCTTCAAAAAATTATTACAATTGCCTAATGCTGGAGATTACTTTCCAAAACTGGTGCTTCATAACAATCGAATTTTCTACAAATCGACCAACGGCACGCTCTCACAATTGGAAAGCGATACCTCTACCGACGCCTTAATGGAGTACCTCAACCCGACGCTCAATGATGTCGAGACTCAGGAACTCATTTGTGCTGCGCGCTTTGTTCATTGGGCAGCCAATGATAATAATCATCGGAATTTGCAGGTTGAAACCGCCACAAAAATGTATACTGAAAATATGAAAGCGTACCACCATCGTTTCGGCTTGCATAATGCTCCTGCAAATGTTTGTTTGCTAATTTGTGATATCCGGCATCAAGGACGAGGAACCAACGACCGTATTGCCAATGCTTTAAATACCAATGGTAATTATGCACGAGCATTTACAAACTTATGCAGCATAGGCGACACCAATTACCGGACAAGGATTACTACTGTGCGGAATGCGATTACAAAATTGACCACTGCCGGACACTTCAACCGAAAGTACGACGGGAATTCAGGCGAATTTGTAATGATGTAATTATATCTTATCGCGATATTCTGTTCTTCTCCTCCTCTAATCCGGTTTCACGCTGTCTCGATTTTTTCACCTTATCGCTTCCAAAATTATAGGTAAGGTTAAATCGCACTTGACGACTGTCTTGTCCTCCATTTCCATCGATGGTAACAGCAGCATACTTGGTACTTCCGTGCCAGTTGGAAGTATACAGCACATCCGAGAATGCTACTCTGGCTCTCAATTTTTTGTTGAGAAATTGCTTTTGGAAAGCGACATCAAGCGAACCGATACTAGCGGTCTTAAATGTACCGCCCCAAACTGATGGAGAACTATACCAACCTGACACTTCTAAATCGATTCCCTCTGGCAGTTTAAAATTGTTTTGCCCGTAAAGACTTAATGTTTCCTGAGTAATCGATTTGAAAGAAGCATTGGTGGCAATATATTTACTTTGAAAAGCATTGACACTCATATAAACGCCCCACCATTTATTGACATCAAAGGGATACGAAATCCCTAGATCAACAACTTGTTGGTTAGCCACGTTTCGGGATGTGAGGAAGCTTTTGCTCGGGCCTGACGCTTCGATCACCTGCGCAAAAAAATCCGTGATATAACTGTAACTCAAGCTTGTCGTCAGTTTGTAATTGTAGGTATGAGAAAGCTTAATATTATCGGTGTATTTCGGTTTTAAAAATGGGTTTCCTCGCATGAAAGATAACTCGTCGATTTGGTACTCGAATGGATTCAAGGATTGATAATTCGGGCGTTCAATCCTTTTGCTGTATATCAATGCGAATGAATTTTTCACATTCATTTCGTAGGTAATCCCGCCACTCGGGAAAAAATCGGTATAATCGCGTTTCACCTGCTGGTCGTTCGACGCAATTTGCGCATTTAATCTTCCGTCGGATACCGTGTTTTCTACGCGCAATCCTACTTGAAAATTAAATTTTTTGATTGTTCGGTTGTAATTTAAATACCCGGCATTGACATTTTCCTTATAAATAAATTGGTTGCTTCGATTCGGATTTAATGAATAAACACCGCTGACCACATCGTAATAATCTAAGGTGTTGTCGGTCGTTACGAAAGATGTTTTCACACCAACGCTCAATTTTCCTTTCCATAAATCCTGCTCGTAATCGGTTTTGAAAGTGGCGATGTCGATAGCTACCGGCGTGTCCTGAAAACTATTGCTTTCATTGAGTATCGTCGTTTCATCCGGCGCAAAATAGGTATTGGGCTGGTAAGTATCTTTTTTGCTGTTGTATTTTCCATAATCCAAATCGATGTTTAACGACACGCCCAAAGTATCCGCATATTTATAATTGATGTTAGAATACAGATTATAGGTTTTGTCGTGCGCGCTGTTTCTGGCAATCAAGACACTATCATTGACCATAGCATTCATCGGCTTGATGGTCGTTCGAGTGTTACCATTGTCAAAACTATTGTTGAAATTACCGCTGACAATCACTCCAAAAGTGTTTTTCGAATTGGCGTAATAGTCATATCCTAACTTAATATTATTAGCGTTGGTGGTATTCTTGGTCTTCGATTTCGAATCGAAATCCTTCCCGGATTGCACGCGATAGATATTAATAAAATTGTAATCATCACCGAAACGGTTGCTATAGTTCCCGTAGATATTCGACTTTTTATTCCTGTTGTTCAAGGAAAGTGAATTCACTGATGTCAAATATTTTCCAACATTCGAACCTGAAGAAGCCGAACCGTTGGTGCCGAAATTTTTATTTCTTTTCAATTTGATGTTGACGATTCCGGCTGTTCCGGCGGCATCATATTTAGAAGATGGCTGTGTAATGATTTCAATGCTATCGATATCGCTGGCCTGTAAAGTTTTCAGGTAATTAGTCAGGTCGGTGCCATTAAGGTATGATTGCTTTCCATCGATATAAATCAATACACCGGTTTTTCCTTCTACAATCAGGTTGTCATTATTGTCGATTATCACACCCGGAGCTTTCCGCAGTAAATCAAAACCAGAACTTCCGGTAGCATTGATGGTATTCTGCACATTAAAAACAGTCTTATCAGCCAACACCTGAATCATTGGTTTTTTACTTTTCACTGCGACTTCTTCCAATTGATTCGCTTTTTCTGCTAAGGAAATTACCGGCACGACCACGTCACCTGTAATAGACATCAGCGGGGAACTATAAGTAGCATATCCCAAATGTGTCACCCGAATCGTATAGTCACCGGCGGGAATATTGAGAAAAGTAAAACCACCGGTGGCATTCGTCACTTCCGCTTTATAGAAAGTCTCTTTGCCTTTCTGGAATAGCAAAACAGTTATTCCGGTAGCATTGGTTTGGTTTTTCAATTGAACGCTTCCCGTAATTTTATGGGCATGCATTTGGAAAAAAGTTGTAAGGGTAAGGAATAGGGAAAGTAAAATCTTCTTCATAGTGCGGATAAGGATTAATTGATTTTTTGATTCGATGATTGGTGCGGGCAAATATACTATCTGTCCAGCTACTTTGTCTTGGGAATTTTTGATTTGTTACACGAAATGATTTGTAATTTTCTTATTCCATGATTTGTTTCCATAGGACGCAAATTTTTTCAAAACTGATTCCAGCATTTGCCGGGCTTGTACTCGGCAACACTATATACCGAATGGTTTTATTTCTTTTAAAATATTTATCATAAAGTGCCTGTGCTTTCAATCCATTGAAACCGATTGTTTTTAATTTTTTATGACGGGCAATAAAATCATCAAGGTCGTTGGGCACGACATTTTCAATCGCACTATCGAGACTGCCTTTTCGGTTCGCGGAACATGCCACATCCCAAAGTGCTATTTTATTGGATAGTAATAGGGTTTTTTTATCTTCATAGTTTGTCGGCAATGCACTACCAGTTATCGTCGCAATGACTTTCCAAAAACGGTTGCGCGCATGTCCGTAATATTGTGATAGTTCAAGAGATTTGTCACC
>JBBRXW010000072.1:0-8777 GCA_038238295.1 Flavobacteriales bacterium
GGGGCGTTTTATTTGGCGGAGCATTTCAATCTGGATATTATTCCAGTGATAATCCATGGCAATTCTGAAGCGCTTCCTAAAGGCGATTTCATCATTTATGATAGTGCACTTACCGTCAATATTTTAAATCGGATTGCGCCTCAAGACAAATCATTTGGAGAAAATTATATTGAGAGAACGAAGAAACTGAGTGCGTTTTTTAAATCGGAATTCAATACAATGCGGCAGGAAATTGAAGGCCCGAACTATTTCAAAAAAACACTTATTAATAGTTTTGATTATAAAGAACTGGCTGTTATCCGTGAAGTGCGGAACGATTTTAATAAAAATGCGGATGCCTATTATCAATTAAATAGGTATATTGCTGCAAAAGCAAATGTGCTCCATTTCGCTGATGATTATGGGCAATTAGATGTGCTATTGACACTACAAGAACCGCAAAGAAAAATAATTTCGATTATTGAAGATGAAGATAAAAGAGCAGTGGCTCAAACCAATTATTGGCTTCGCAAACGAAAGATTCAATATTATAAAAAGGAGAATAATCGAAATCACATTGCGAATGATGTACTTTTGATATCGGATAAAAAAAACAATTTTAATTCAGAGGATTTCGCTTCAGGTATTAAGTGTATTATCCTTTTCGATGTTCCACATTTGAAAAACAAGATACTTGAAGCCGGTTTTTTTCTAGAAAGTCAAGAAAATAAGATAAGTGTTTTTAAGAGTAAAAAAATATGAAGGCACAGTATGATGTAGTTATTATCGGAAGTGGTTTGGGCGGATTGGTTTCTGCAATCCTGCTAGCAAAGGAAGGCTACAGCGTTTGTGTACTCGAAAAAAACAATCAGTTTGGCGGCAACCTGCAAACGTTTGTGAGAGATAGAACCATTTTCGATACGGGAATTCATTACATCGGAGGTTTGAGTGAAGGGCAGAATCTATACAAATATTTCCAATATCTAGGAATTATGGACGACCTAAAACTCAAAAAAATGGATGAAGACGGTTTTGATATTATTTCCTTTGAAGAAGAAAATGAAGAATTTCCGCATGCGCAGGGTTATGAGAATTTCGTCAATCAGTTGCTTCCTTTTTTTCCGGATGAAAAAGAAAATATTGAAAAGTATTGTGAGAATGTGCGAACCACCTGCGATTCGTTTCCGCTCTACAACCTGGAATGGGAAGGGAAATATGACAGCGAAATCCTATCGATTAATGCCAAACAAAGCATCGATGAGATAACAAAAAACGAAAAACTCCGCGCTGTTTTAGCGGGCTCTAATTTTCTGTATGCCGGAATCAAAGACAAATCGCCTTTTTATGTGCATGCCTTGTCGGTCAATTCGTATATCCAAAGTTCATGGCGCTGCATCAATGGCGGTAGCCAAATAACAAAACAACTCATTAAGCAGCTCAAAAAAAACGGTGGAGAAATTTACAAATACAAGGAAGCCATTCGTTTTGAAACCGAAGAAAATAACGTGACTTCAGTAACGATGCGCGACGGATCAACAGTGGCGGCGAATATTTTCATCTCGAACATCGAGCCCAAAACGACACTTCGAATGGTTGGGGAAGACAAGTTCCGGAAATCTTTTTTCAATAGGATTGAAAGCCTCGAAGGCGTGATTTCAGCGTTTAGTCTTTATATAGTTTTCAAACCAAAAACGTTTAAATACATCAACCACAATTACTACCATTTCAAGAACAGCAAGATGGTCTGGACTGCCTTTGAATACGACGAAACGACTTGGCCAAAAGCCTATATGGCGTCAATGAATGCGTCTTCTAAAGAGGAGCAATGGGCAGATGGAATGACGTTTATTACGTACATGAATTTTGAAGATTTAAAAGCCTGGGAAGGCACTTTCAATACCACGGCCAATAAAAACGATCGGGGAGAAACTTACGAAAGTTTCAAAATTAGAAAAGCAGAGCGATTCCTTCGGGAAATAGAAATTAAATTTCCTGGAATCCGTGACTGTATACAATCAATTCATACGTCGACGCCGCTTTCCTACCGCGATTATATCGGAGGCCACAACGGCAATATGTACGGATATGTCAAAGATTCGAACAATCCAATGAAATCCTTCATTGCCCCGAAAACCAAACTAGACAACTTGTATTTAACAGGTCAAAGCATCAATATGCACGGGGTTTTAGGGGTGACTATCGGCGCCGTCGTTACTTGTTCTGAAATTGTCGGCAAAGAATATTTGGTCAATAAAATTAATCAGTCGGTCGTTCAAAATAATACGCCATGAAACGCTATTTTTCTTTGTTGGGGCTTTTAAGTTTCGTTTTGATTTTTGCATCGTGCGGAATTTCCAAATCCCTTCACCATGTGCCACAACTGACAGGATACGATGCTACGCCTCCGGTGGTCAAAAAATATTCGAACAGCCTTTTTTCGTCAGGCAGTAATTTTCTGTTAAAGAACAAACAAAACCTTTGGGAGCTCTACGTCGAAGGGGATCCTTTGCAAAGAGGTTTGTTGATGGGAAGCTTAGAAGATTCTTTGTTGAAAAAGCAACAACGGGTGTTCTTCTCTAAAATAAGCAATATCGTTCCTTCTACATTCCGATTGCGGGTACTTCGGAATTTTTTGAAATGGTACAACCGCAAGTTGTATCTCAATGTTCCCGAGGAATATCAGACCGAAATTTATGGAGTTTCAGAATATACTTCCCACGATTATGATTATGTAGCGCCTCGATATTTGAGGAATCTCTACCTTCATGCAGCGCATGATATCGGCCACGCGTTGCAGGATTTGGCCTTGGTGGGTTGCTCTTCGTTTGCGGCATGGAACGACAAATCCGAAGACGGCAGCCTGATTTTGGGACGTAATTTCGATTTTTATGCTGGCGATGAATTCTCTAAAGATAAAATCATTGCCTTTGTCCGGCCGCAATTGGGTTATAACTTTATGATGGTAACTTGGGCAGGGATGAGCGGTGCAGTATCCGGTATGAATACGGAAGGGTTGACGATTACGATCAATTCGAGCAAATCGAAAATTCCTTTAATTGCAAAAACACCCATTTCTCTGCTGACCCGTGAAATATTGCAATACGCCAAAAACTGCGAGCAGGCCATTGCCATTGCCAAAAAGCGTAAAGTCTTCGTTTCTGAGTCGATTATGATTGGAAGCGCCAATGATAAAAAGGCCATTATCATTGAAGTATCGCCGAATAACTTTGGTGTTTATGATGTGCCGAACAGCAACCAATTGCTTTGCTCGAACCATTTTCAAAGTAAGGCTTTGAAGGATAACGAGCGCAATTTATTCCAAATTACCAACAGCCATTCGAAATACCGTTATGACAAACTGGTCGAATTGTTTGACCAAAATCCAAAGATAAATCCTGAAATAGCCGCATCGATTTTACGGGATAAAGAAGGATTGAATCATTTGCCTTTGGGCTATGGCAATGAAAAAGCATTGAACCAACTTTTGGCGCATCACGGCGTAATATTCAAACCGGAGCAGCGATTGGTATGGGTTTCGGCAAATCCGTATCAATTAGGGGAGTTTGTTTGCTATGATCTGAATAAAGTATTTCAAAAACGCGACCCGAATGATTCGATTGTTTCGCTTCAGGTCGACCGGCTCAATATTGCCAAAGATCCGTTTGTCGACACGAAGGCATTTACCGATTACGAGCAATTCCGGATTGAGGACCGTAAAATGGATGCTTTTTTGAAAAATAAAACCGGTTTAACCCCGGAATTTATTAAATATTACCAATCTTTGAATCCCGATTATTGGTTAGTTTATTATAAAGTAGGGATTTATTTTTATCACGAAAAGCAATATAAAGAAGCAAAACCGCATCTAGAAAAAGCGTTAACCAAAGAAATCACAACGTTGCCGGATACCCAGGCGATTGAAAAATATTTAAAAAAAATCAATAGAAAACTGAAATGATTCCTAAGATTGAAATGGCTTCTTTAAACGAAATCAAAGTGCTGCAAGAGCAAAAGCTGCAACAAGCACTTGACTATGTGAATGTAAATTCGCCGTTCTATCAGCGCCTTTTTAAAAGCAAAAATATTGATGTTTCTAAGATCAAAACAATTGAAGATTTACGCTTGTTGCCAGTAACAACGAAGGAAGATCTCCAGCAATTCAACGATGACTTTCTTTGTGTTCCGATCCATAAAATTGTCGATTTTGCGACGACCTCCGGAACTTTAGGCGAGCCAGTGACCTTTGGTTTGACCGATGCGGATTTGGAAAGATTGGCTTATAATGAAGCCATTTCTTTCGATTGTGCTGGAATTATGGAAGGCGATATCGTGCAATTGATGACGACCATCGACCGCAGATTTATGGCAGGACTGGCTTATTTCCTCGGCTTACGAAAAATGAAAGTCGGTGTCATCCGAGTCGGTGCTGGAATTCCGGAATTGCAATGGGATTCGATTTTAAAGTACAAACCAACCTACCTGATTACGGTTCCTTCATTTCTTTTGAAGCTTATAGAATATGCTGAAGCACACAACATCGATTATAATAATTCCGGCATCAAAGGCGCTGTTTGCATCGGAGAATCGTTGCGCAACCAAGATTTTTCACTCAATACGTTATCTCAAAAAATCACAGACAAGTGGAATATCCAGTTGTTTTCAACCTATGCTTCTACCGAAATGAGTACCGCTTTTACCGAATGCAAGCATGGCATTGGCGGCCATCATCATCCGGAATTGATTATTGTAGAGGTTTTGGATGACAACAATCAACCGGTAAAAAATGGCGAATCAGGAGAATTGACTTTTACCACTTTAGGTATTGAAGCCATGCCGTTGCTGCGTTTCAAAACGGGTGATATCGTGCAGCTGCACCACGAACCTTGTGCATGTGGCAGAAATACATTGCGCGTCGGGCCGGTTATCGGGCGCAAACAGCAGATGATTAAGTACAAAGGAACGACGTTGTATCCGCCGGCGATGAATGATGTGTTGAATGGTTTCGATAATATCGAAAGCCATGTCATTGAAATTTCTACCAACGATTTAGGCACTGATGAAATCCTGATCAAACTTGCGGTAAAAGAAGAAACGGATGAATTCCTGCATGAAATCAAAGATCACTTTCGCGCCAAATTGCGCGTTACCCCAAAAATCGAATTCACGACGATTGCCGCCTTGTCGCCAATGGTATTCAACCCGATGAGCCGTAAACCGATTCATTTTTTCGACAAGAGAAAAAGCAACCTCTAAATACGATTCTTGTTTCTTGACTCATTTCTCTTTTCACTATTATTTAAAAAGTGTAATTTTGCGGCATGATTAAAATCGGCAACATCCAATTACCTGACTTTCCTTTGCTATTGGCACCGATGGAAGACGTGAGCGATCCGCCATTCCGACGTTTGTGCAAGCAGCATGGCGCGGACTTAATGTTTAGTGAATTTATTTCTTCGGAGGGTTTGATTCGTGATGCTATTAAAAGCCGTCAGAAACTCGATATTTTCGATTATGAACGTCCGGTCGGCATCCAGATTTTTGGAGGCGATGAAGAAGCGATGGCGATGTCTTCCAAGATTGTTTCTGCTGTGAATCCCGATTTGATCGATATTAATTTTGGCTGCCCGGTAAAGAAAGTGGTCTGTAAAGGTGCTGGTGCCGCGGTATTGAAAGATGTCGATTTGATGGTGCGTCTAACAAAAGCGGTAATCAGAAGTACAGATTTACCGGTGACGGTAAAAACCCGTTTGGGTTGGGACGACAACTCGATTAATATTGATGAGGTCGCGGAACGATTGCAGGATATTGGTGTGCAAGCCTTATCAATTCATGGTCGAACGAGAGCACAACTGTACAAAGGGGAAGCCGATTGGTCACACATTGCCCGCGTAAAAAACAACCCGAGAATTACGATGCCGATCTTTGGAAACGGCGATGTCGATTCGGTAGAGAAAGCGTTGGAATATAAAAACAGATACGGTATCGATGGCATGATGATCGGTCGCGCCGCGATTGGCTATCCATGGATTTTTGATGAGATCAAACATTACTTTTCCACTGAAACGCATTTGCCAAAACCGACGATTGAAGACCGGGTGCAGGCTGCTAAAAACCATTTGCAATGGGCAATGGATTGGAAAGGGCAGCATCTTGGAATCGTAGAAACCCGCCGTCATTATACCAACTATTTTAAAGGATTACCGAATTTTAAGGAATACAGAACCCGAATGGTGACCAGCGAATCACCGGAAGTTATCTTCGAAACTTTTGATGCCGTTTTGGAAAAATTCAGTGGAATAGAGATTTGATAGTTTTACGGAATTCCATAGTGCGTTAGGGATAGCGCTTTGTTTGAGCTCTTTTTTTGTGCCGCGCGCGGAACGAAAAAAAGCGAGTGCAAAAGCCCGACCGCCTTTTAGCGGTAACGCCCCAATACTACTCCAATAATTTTTTAGTGACACGACTCGATGCGATCAGTGACGCTAAAACGCCCAACGAAACTATCGTTCCCAGTACAATTAATACATTCTGTATCGAGAAAATCACAGGATATGCCAGCGTTGGCGTAATCATGATAATTTGGTAGCGCTGTTGAATCAGGACGATAATGATGCCTAAAACGAGGCCGATGATACCGCCGAAAAAGCTCAACAACGAACCTTGCAGGAAGAATATTTTTCGCAAATGACGGACTTCAGAACCAAGATTGAAAAGTGTTTTGAGGTTGTTTTTTTTATCAAGGATCATCATAATCAACGCGCCGACAAGATTGAAAAGTGCGACGATAATGACCAAAGTAAAAATCAGATATACCGCAACATTTTCGGTGTTGAGCATCTTATAAAGGCTGTCATTGAGCTGCGCGCGGTTGCGTATCGTGACTTTATTTCCAAAGATTTTTTGCAATTCGGCGCTAATCGCTGATTCATTAGCGTTGGGTTTGAGCTTCATTTCGATCGCAGAGATTTGATTGGGTTTGAACTCGAGCAAGGACTGCGTCAATCCCAAATCGGCAAAGACAAACTTCGAATCGAGGTCTTCACTAATCGCGTAAATTCCGACCGGCGCCAGTTTGCATTTGTTAAAAGCGGATTCAGGATTTTCGATCGTGCCGGCACCTACTTTCGGTACAAAAATTTCAAAAGGGTTATTGAAATCGAACAATCCAAGTGATAATTTCTGGCAAATGCCATAACCGACGACGACTTGATTGGTGCCGGATTGCAGCCATTCGCCTTGGTAAATATCTTTTCGCACAGGATTGACTTGGCTAAAAAGGGAATCGACGCCTTTGATATACGTTACTTGTTCCTTGCCGTCGAATAAAAACAACACGCGTTCTTCGATGCTTTTGCTGGCCGCGGCGATGCCATTGAGATGCTGTATTTTAGTATCTTGTTCTGGAGAAACAAGAAAAGATTTTCCGAAGGTACTACTGATTTTGAGATCAGGATCGAAGTCATTGCTAAACGAAAGACTGAAATCTTTGAGTCCAGTAAAGACCGAAAGCACGACAAATAAAGCCATCGCGCCTACGATGATGCCGACCGAGGCAATCCCATTAATAATGTTGATCGCATTGTTTTTACTAGCGCTTTTGAGGTACCGTTTGGCTATGTAAAGAGGAAAATTCAACTTATGATTTTCTACGGCGTTCTAACAAATCGCGATTTTCGATAGGGTTTTCTTTGGCAGCCAAAGCATTGTCAATCTTTTCTATATAATCTAAAGAGTCGTCGATGAAGAACGTCAGGTTTGGTACTTTCCGCAATTGCAGACGCACCCTTTGCGAAAGATCGTGCTTGATCAGCACACTATTCGATTTGATGGCGGCCAATGTTTCTTTGGCTTTTTCCTGCGGAAAGATGCTCAGGTAAACGGTTGCTACAGATAAATCAGTCGTAACACTCACTTTCGATACGGAGATAATCAGGTTCTGGATGCCATTTTTTCTCACTTCACCCTGCAGGATATCTACCAAATCTTTCTGGATTACGCCTCCTATTTTTTTCTGTCTGTTTGTTTCCATGGGGCAAAAATACGATTTTTAAGTTATGAAGCGGTTGAGATATTCAGATTCTAATTTTTTTTGAGGAGCTATTCCTGCTGTTCACTTTATCTTTTGTGCCAAACAAAGGCACAAAAGGATGCCGCTTCCATCAGGGCTAAATGTAGAATCATTGAAATTCTTATGAACTTTGCGAAAAACTTTTGCGAACTTTGCGGTAAAATCAACACTAATGCGAAAAATAGAACATATCGGTATCGCTGTCAAAGATCTGGAAGTTTCCAACCTGCTTTTTGAAAAACTAATGGGAGCGCCGGCTTACAAATCGGAAGAAGTGACCAGCGAAGGCGTAAAGACTTCTTTCTTTAAGAACGGTCCCAATAAAATCGAGTTGCTCATGGCGACAAATCCAGACAGTCCAATCGCTAAATTCCTCGAGAAGAAAGGCGAAGGTATCCACCATATTGCGTTCGACGTAGAAGATATTGTCAGTGAAATCAAACGATTGCAAGCGGAAGGTTTTGTGGTTTTGAATGAAACCCCCAAAAAAGGAGCCGATAATAAAATGGTCGTTTTTCTGCATCCAAAAGGAACCAATGGTGTTTTAATTGAGTTGTGTCAGGAGATTCCCGACGCACTATAGTTGTCATTACTGCGAAATCGGTTCCAAAATAGTTGCAGAAAATCAAAATTTGTAGTATCATTGCAACCTCATTCTCGGTCCTATAGCTCATTCGGTTAGAGCAACTGACTCATAATCAGTAGGTGCTTGGTTCGATTCCAAGTGGGA
>JBBRXW010000073.1:0-8590 GCA_038238295.1 Flavobacteriales bacterium
ATTTGGTAAAGGAGCTGCGGATTTCATTTCGCTCAAGGTTCAAAAAGTTGACATCCTGCGTAATCACCAGCCACAACTTATACAGCAATTGATTGGGAAAAGCTTTGCGAAGATTTCCAAAATACTCCGGATCGATGCTCGACGCGTTCAGACATGGTTCAGAAGAAATGGTTGTGTAACTAACGATGAGTTCTTTCAATTCGTCGATTCCGTGACCTTTACGAGAACTGACCAATGCGATTTTAGTCTTTAGCTTTTCTTCGAGCAACGGGATGTCTAATGAAATACCCTTATACTTCATCCGGTCTGCCATATTGATGACAAGGATCGTTGGGATTTCGAGATCTTTGATTTGCGTGAAAAGCAGTAGATTCCGTTTGAGGTTTTCAACATCGGTAATCAAAAGCGCAACATCGGGAAACAGTTTGTCGTTGCGGTTGAGCAATAATTCGATGACGACATTTTCATCAATCGAGCTAGCGTTTAAGCTATACGTTCCCGGTAGATCAAGGATATTGGCCCGGCTGTTATTGGGCAATTTGCAAAAGCCAATTTTTTTCTCAACGGTAATCCCAGGATAATTCCCCACCTGCTGGTTCAATCCGGTCAACTGGTTAAAGACAGAGGTTTTTCCGGTATTGGGGTTTCCGATTAAAGCAACATTGATGTTTTGTATGCTTTTCATCAGGACGTTTCTTTTAACAAATCTACTGTGATAACACGTGCGGTTTCCAATCGAATGGCGAGATGGCATCCATTGATATCTAAATATAAAGGATCACCAAAAGGAGCCGTTTGAAGTAATTCGACAACATTTCCCGGCAGGCAGCCCATTTCCAATAATTTTAATGGAATGGCTTCTACATCGAAATCCCGGATGAGCCCTTTTTCGCCTTTTTTTAAGTTAGAAATGGTGGTTTGCAAACCTTATTTAGATTGAATTAAGATTGCAAAAGTACAGATATTAAGTGATAAATAGGAGTTTTAAAGAAATTTTAGTCCTCGTTGCAAAGGCTCTTAATGTCATCTATCAGTCGGTGGATTTCTTCTTTTTTGGTGCC
Source organism: Flavobacteriales bacterium (assembly GCA_038238295.1). Classification (GTDB taxonomy): domain Bacteria; phylum Bacteroidota; class Bacteroidia; order Flavobacteriales; family Flavobacteriaceae; genus Flavobacterium. The sequence continues at coordinate 1,062 of JBBRXW010000073.1, forward strand.
ATCGTAAAAACCACGGACCCGACGTTTGGAATCGACAAGTACAAAGTTTTCAGTATGCACCATGTCGTAGAGTTCAGAGGGTTTTCCAAGTTTCACCGCTAAATACGATTTTCTGGCCATGGTATAGATATCTTTTTTGTCACCGGTCACGAGATTCCATTTTCGATCATCAACGCCTTTTTTGATGGCGTATTTTTTCAGAACTGGTACTGAATCAATTTCAGGGAAAACGGTATGCGACAGCAGCATCACTTTTGGATTGTTGCGAAAAGCCTTTTGAACATCGACCATATTAGTGGTCATGATTGGACAGATAGAGCCGCAGGTCGTGAAGAAAAAATCAGCGACATATATTTTTCCTTCATAGTCTTTTTGCGTGATGGTTTTCCCGTTTTGATTGGTAAATGAGAAATCAGCAATTGTGTGGTATTTGCTGATATATTGCACCGTGCTGTCGACCATTTCCGGATTGACATCGGCAGGATTGTATATAGGTAAGTGCTTTTTAGGCTTTAAAGCAAAATAAAATAAAGTGATACAAATAGCCGAAAGCACAGCTATAATTGCGAAAAAGATTCGGAGCCTTTTTAAAAAATCGAGCATAATTCAAATTTGTAACAAAAGTATGAAAACACGACTTATTGACATTCGAAAATTATCAATAGTTTTACAACCCTAAACCAAACCTTAAATAATGAAAATACACTTTAGCAAACAACTTCTTTTGATGGTTCCGATTCTAATCGGATGCCATGTTGCCCAAGCCCAAAATCAGACAAAGAAAAAATCGGGAATTGACGTTTCAGAAATGGACAAAAAAGTAAAACCAAGTGACGATTTCTATCGATTCGTAAACGGAACATGGCTTGACAAAACGGAAATCCCGAGCGATAAAACGGGATGGGGAACCGGAGAAAAATTATACGAAGACACGAACAAAGACGTCGCAAAGATTTTAAAGGAAGCGACAGCTAACCCAATATACAAATCGAATACCGATAAAGGAAAGGCAATCAATTTGTATAAATCGGTGATGGACACGCTGTCAAGAAATAAAGCCGGAATAGCGCCATTGAAACCGTATTTGGCAAAAATAGATGCTATCAAAAATATTCAGGATCTTCAAAATTTCCTCACTGAAATGGAGCCAAATGGTGGAGCCGGATTTTTCAGTCTTTACATCGGGGCGGATGATAAAAACAGCAATAAAAACTCAGTCAATATTGCTCCCGGAAGAGTAGGATTGCCGGATCGGGAATATTATGTTTCCGATGATAAAGACTCTAAAGAAAAAAGAGATAAATATATTGCGCATATCTCAAGAATGCTGGAGTTTATCAGTAGTAATACCGTTGAAACCCGAACTGAAGATGCGAAGAAAATACTTGCTTTCGAAACGGCATTATCACAACCGCGACTCGACCGAGTGGAGCAAAGAGACAGCAGAAAGCAGTACAATCCAATGACCATTTCGGATCTTCAAAAACTGATGCCGGCCATTAACTGGAACACTTATTTTACCACTTTAGGAATATCGAAAATTGATTCGGTAATTGTATCACAGCCAAGATATATGACGGCATTACAGGGGATTTTAAATGAAAATAAGGTAGACCAATGGAAAGCCTATTTACGTTGGGCATTACTTAATAAAACAGCGGGCCAATTGTCGAATGGTATTAGCAATGCCAATTTCGATTTCTATGGAAAAACCTTAAACGGAATTATCAAAAGACGCCCACTAGATGAAAGAGCTTTACAGACGGTTAACTCCACTATTGGAGAAGCCTTGGGGAAATTATACGTTGAAAAGATGTTCCCGCCTGAAGCAAAATTGAAAGCGGAGAAAATGATTAAAAATATTATTGCCGCGTACAAAATTAGAATCAACAATCTAAACTGGATGTCAGCGGGCACAAAATTGAAAGCGATTGAAAAATTGAATAAATTAACGATCAAAATCGGATATCCAGACAAGTGGAAAGATTACTCTGCTTTGGTCATCAAAAGTCCACAGGAAGGCGGAAGTTATTTCGAGAATGCGAAGAACCTTGCCAATTGGAATTTCAAGCAAGATGTACAAAAATTACCAAAACCAGTTGATAAAACCGAATGGGGAATGTCACCACAAACCGTTAATGCCTATTACAATCCTGCCTACAACGAGATTGTTTTTCCGGCGGCTATTCTACAACCTCCATATTACGATTATCAAGTTGATGAAGCTTTAAATTATGGTGGTATCGGCGCCGTAATTGGGCATGAAATTTCCCATGGTTTTGATGATTCTGGATCGCGTTATAATGCTGACGGTAATTTAGTTGATTGGTGGACAGACGAAGATTTAAAACAATTTACACTCTTAGGAAATGCTTTAGCCGATCAGTATAGTGCCATCGAACCAGTGCCAGGAACGCATATCGACGGAAAGTTTACACTAGGTGAAAACATCGGTGATTTAGGTGGTATCAATGCAGCTTATGATGGTTTACAGATGTATCTTAAAGCTAATGGAAGAGCAGGTTTAATTGATGGTTTCACACCGGAGCAGCGATTCTTTATTTCTTGGGCTACTGTGTGGCGAGGCAAAATCCGTCAGGAAGCATTGAGAAATCAGTTGAAAACGGATCCGCACTCACCAGATAATTATAGAGGATATGTTCCTTTGCAAAATGTGGATAATTTTTATAAAGCTTTCAATATTAAAGAAGGTGACAAAATGTATATCGCTCCCGAAAAGCGTGTAAAAATTTGGTAATTCATAAAAAACCGTCTCGATTCTGAAACGGTTTTTTTTAGTTATTTTAATAAAAATTCCTGCATAAATCTAATGACGGCCAATCGTTGGAAATCAACATTAGGTTTTTTACGAAAGCCGTGGCCTTCGTCTTTCGCCTCAAGATACCATACGGTATTGCCTTGTGCTTTTAATTTATCGCGCATTTGCGTCGCTTCCGTAACAGGAACTCTTGGATCGTTAGTACCCTGTATAATGAATAATGGTTTTTTGATTTTATCGATGTTGTTCAACGGAGCCATTTTCTCAAAAAAAGCAGCCATCTTTGGGTCGCGTTCATCACCATATTCGTTTCGTCTCAGATCTCTTCGGTAGTCTTCGGTGTTCTTCAAAAAGGTATTAAAATTGGAAATCCCGACAATATCTACCGAGCATTTTATTTTATCGGCATAGTGATAAGCGGTCGCCAGAGTCATATAGCCGCCGTAACTCCCGCCCATAATCATGATGCTACTGGCATCCAGTTCGGGCTGCTGTCCAATCCAATCGATCAAAGCACCAATGTCTTTTACCGAATCCTCCCGCAAGAAGCCGTCATCTTTCGCTAAAAACGTTTTTCCGAATCCGGATGAACCACGTACGTTAGGAAGTACCAAAGCAACACCCATTTCATTCGTATAATAATTGTTAGCACCTAAGAAAGAAGCCATCGATTGTCCTTCCGGACCCCCATGAATTATAATGACGACCGGTCTTTTTCCGGTAAATTTTTTCGCAGCCGGATAATAAAAACCAGTAATTGATAATTTGTCAAAACTCTTCCATTCGATAGGTTGTGGCAATGCGATAGCGTCGGGTTGCATTTCACCGAGTTCACTTTTAGTCCATTGCACGATTGTACCGCTGGCGATCGTCAATTGAAAGACATCAGAAGCAGACTGTGCTGTCGATTGTGTATAAAAAATACTTTGATCATCGTATGAAAAGCGAACACCACCAATGCTTCCTATAGGAATATTTGCGAGGACTTTATATGATTTGTCTTTCGCATTCATCAAATAAAGTTTGTTGGTTCCACCTTCATTGGTCACAAAAGCCAATGTATTTTTATCATGTGATAAGGTATAATTCTCCACATTCCATCGAATGTCCGTTACAGGATAGGTGACTTTTTTGGTTTTAATATTCAACAGCGCTAACCGCGTAAACTCATTATCTTTGTCGGTCAGGAACCACATTTCATTTGGATTGGTAGCAAACCTTGAACTTCCTTGAACAATGTTTTTTGATTTCCTGTCGGTTATCGCAGTCAGGGTTTCTCTTTCGATATCAAAAGACCAGATGTGCGATTCATTAGCGGAGATAAATTCACCAATTAATAACATCTTATCATCTTCAGAAATATCTTGGATGCCCCAGCCGCCACCTTTCACTTGCAGTACTAATTTTTCTGTAGTTGGATCATTTGGGTTCATAAAATAGATGTCGCGATCGCCCCCATTTCGTTTCGTCGAAGCATAGAAGAAACCCGTTCCGTCTTTGCGCCAGGTCACGCCGCCATTTTGCGAACGCCCACCATCAGTAAGCAAAACGGATTGCAGTGTAGTGGTATCGAATTTATACAATTGTGCAAATTCGTTGCCGCCGGAATCTTTCGAGTAAATAAAATACTCTCCTTTTACCGGTTCAAAGCTGGCATTGCTAACCGGCTCGTCAAAGAAAGTAATCTGATTCCGGTCGCCCATCGGCTGGGTCACGCGATGCAGTTGCACTGTCGCTCCAAAACGGGTCGCGATGATCATCTCATTTTTTAAAGGATGCAGATCGCTCAGGCTGGCACCTCGGGATTCGGTATATTTTTTTACCTGTGTCGCAAGTTCTTTTGGAATTGCTGCTATATTTTCAGCAATCAGGTTTTCATTGGGCACGACAACATTCTTTTTTTCCTGTGCATTAGCCGAAATCAGCGGGAAGAACAACAATAATGCAAGATGTTTTATTTTCATAATAATGGGTTTTGAGTACTGATTTTTGATTTTTTCCGCATCGATAAATTTACTAAAAACAAACCGACTAATACGATGGTGCCGCCAATGGCAATATAAATGGTAAGCGGTTCGCCGAAAATCACAGCGCCGAGTAAAACCGCTACGATAGGATTGATGTAGGCATAAATGCTATTCACTTCGGCGGGCAGTTTTTGTAGCGCATATATAAATGCAATGAAAGTCAATACCGAACCAATGACTACTAAATATGCAATCGACCACCATGCCGCTGCTGGAATGGCTGCTAATGGAATCGAAATGCCCGAAGCACCGACCACACTAAAAGTGATGATGCTTGAAATCAACATCTGCAATCCCAAACTAAAATACGGGTTGAAACTGGCCGCTTTTTTCTTGGTGTATAATGTCCCAAATGCCCACGTTAAGGTGGCTGTTAGGGATAGAAAAATTCCGAAACTGAAATCCGGCTGCAGGAAATCTTTCAGGTGGTCATAGAAGATGAGACAAACGCCACCAAAGCAAATCAGCAATCCGGCCACCGACAATTTCGATAATCGTTCTCCTTTAAAAAAGCTGATAATGACAATCCAAATTGGAAAAATCGCACCCAAGATCGCACCTAATCCGCTACTGATATATTTAATACCCCAAGTGCTGAGGCCATTGCTCAAAACGAAATTGAGTAAACTTAGAATCAAAATGGTTTTCCATTGTTTGGCTTTTGGCCACGGTGTTTTCTTCATTAAAAAAAAACCGATGTATAAAATGCCTCCTAAAAATTGGCGAATGGCAACCAATTGCAACGCCGGCATGTGCCTAACGCCTTCTTTGGAAGCAATCCATGTTGTTCCCCAAAAAAAACTAACCCAGCACAAAGCAAGAATTGGCAAGCCTATGGCTTCAATTTTGGAGGCGACAGCAATTTGTATTTTTTGTTTCAATTTAAAGGTTGTTTTTAATAAAGGAATACCCCAGCACATTTACCAATCGATCGCTCAGAATGGTTTTCCCAACTGATGGTGTGCCGTGATCGAATTCCGGCAACGCCAATTTCAAAGCGGCTGCTTTTTGATGATAATAGTTTTCTCGTGATGGATGAAACGGCGCAACAGCATTGAAAGTTTCGTTCCAGATATTTTTTTCAATGACTTTTTCAATGATGCCGATACAATCATCAAGATGAATCAAATTAATTGGGGCTTCAGGATTTTCAATGTTTTTTCTTCCAGCTAAAAACCGAATAGGATGCCGATCGTTTCCAATCAATCCACCAAAACGAATAATAGTCGTTTGTATCGCATCGTTTTCCCTCAAAAGGTTTTCAGCTTCAAGCAATTGCCTCCCGCTTTCCGTATCGGGAGCAGATGACGTGTTTTCAGTGATAATGGCATTGTTATCGGAATAGACAGAAGTCGAACTGATAAATATGATTTTCTTTACAGACGATGCTTCGATATAGGGCAGCATTATTTTGATTTTATCTACAAAAGAAGCGTTGGCGTTCCCTTTTAATTTCGGTGGAATGTTGATAAGTAATATGTCGGAATTCTCAAGAAACAAAGCCATATCTCCATTCACCTCGGAAGAAGATACGGAAACTAAAAAAGGTTGAATTCCCGCATGATACAACAGCGGAAGTTTGTCTTCTGAAGTGGTGGCGCCTTTTACCGAATATCCGTTTTGGAGTAGTTTTTCAGCCAAAGGGAAACCTAGCCAACCACAACCTAAAATGCTAATTTGTGTCATTTGTTTTTTATCGTGACACTATCTTTTACGACCGGAATACTGTCTGTTGGAGTGCTGAATTGAGGTGAGATGATCACCGGTTTTACCGCAATTACTTTTTGAGTTGGCTTTAATTTTTGACGGACGACCACCGCATCAGTCAATACAAATGGTGTCGGCATCATCGCGGATGTGCGTGGGATCATCGTAAATAACGGATTGCCCATCAAATCGAAGGAACTTTCCAGCACATCCATATCGAAAACTGATTTCGCCGGAATGCTGAATTCGAGCTCTAAAGGTTCATTATCGACGACATAATAACTGAGCAACCGCTTGTTCTCCCTTGCGTATAAAGATCCGCTATGCCCTATGGCTTTGACATGATTGGCTTTGAGATTGTGGAATTGCATAGTCATCGCGCCAAAAATATCATAGCGATTGACTTTGCGATTCGGAGAAATTTTAATTTTCAAATATCGATACGCGCCGACAACAGAATCACTCAAAAAGGTAATGGTAGGTCTGGCGACCGTTTTGACAGGAGCTTTAGCAGTGAAAGTGAAATCTGAATTGTATTTACTAAATAAAGGATTGCTGGCAACCGCCGCGCTTTTTGGATTTTCTCCCAAATACGATTTTGTCCAATCATCAAGATGCGGGTCATAAGTCGCCCATATGGCTTGGTTGGTGTCACCGTCTAAAATATAAACCAGGCTATTCGGTTTGGCTTCCCCGGATTGATAGCCCGAATTGAAATGCGCGATGACAAAAAACACCATCGAAACGACGAACATCAGCAATGCCCAAGTTCTCTTTTGAGTGAAAGTTCCAAAAATGGGAAGCAGTAAAGTAAAAACCAAGATCAATAAAATAGCACTACCGGCAAGCATTTTCAACCCCAATCCAATCGGAAATTGGATAATGAAAGGTGCAAAAATCACCAGCGCCGGAATTGCAAAAATTAAATTCAAAATGAAATTTGTCTTTTGCGTAATGACAAAATAGGCCAGCATTAGCAACCCGAAATAGACTGGGATAATAAAAAAGGCGGCTCC